>JANLWV010000323.1:0-7601 GCA_031364765.1 Vicinamibacteria bacterium | reverse complement strand
GAACATCTCCACGTGGTAGAGGTTCGCATCGCGGAAGGCGGGGAGCGTTTCGAGATCCGGCCCGCGCACGAACTCGTCCTCCTGCCAGGCGACGAGATCAGGCGAGACGAGGGGAGCCGATCGATCGTCCTTCAGGGCCTGGGCGTACGAAGCGGTGGCCTGCAGGAGCATCAGGTCCCAGTGATCGCCCTGCGCGTGTCGAAGCAATAGCGTCTTCGAGCCGGCGGTGCTAAAGCCCTTCACTTTGAGCGCGCCGATCAGGTCGAGCAGGCGCCCGGGAGCAGCGCGCAGAAGAGTGTTTCGGTAGAGGACATCGCCACGCAGGGCCTGGGCGTGAACCGGGGGAGCGAGGGTCAGAAGCAGGAGGGTGATGGTGAGGAGGAGTCGGGGCATGTGAAATCCTTACTTGTCGAGGTCTTCGATCGTTGCCGCACTCGGTGGACGTTCCCGCCGGAGCCGCGCCGACACCTGCTCCACCCTCCGCATCACCCGGAGGAAGTTCCCTCCGATGATTTGTTTCACCTGAGCGTCTTTGTACCCCCGTCGAAGGAGTTCCGCGGTGAGGTACGGATAGCGGGAAACATCTTCGAGACCCTTCGGGTGGTTGGTGATCGACCCGAAGTCCGCGCCGTAGCCGACGTGGCCGATGCCCGCCACCTGGACGATGTGGTCGATGTGATCGGCCACCTGCTCCAGCGTGCCGGACTCCATCTCGTCCATCATCTTGGTGAGCCAGGCCAGATATTCGACCGAGGCGCGCTCTGGGTCGTCGGGGTACTTCGCGTTGTATTCCCGCTCCTTGTCGAGGACGCCCGCCGCCTGCTTCGCCGCGGTCTGGTTCACAAAGGCGGGGAAGATGTTCACCATGACGACTCCGCCGTTTTGCGGTATCAGCCTGAGGATATGGTCCGGAACGTTCCGAACATGATCCGCGAGTGAGCGGGCTGAGGAATGGCTGAAGATCACCGGCGCCTCGGAGAGGCGAAGGGCGTCGCCCATCGTCGCGTCGGATACGTGGGAGATATCGACCATCATGCCGAGCCGGTTCATCTCCCGCACCACCTCCTCGCCAAATCGGGTGAGGCCATCGTGCTTCGGCGCCTCCGTTGCGGAGTCCGCCCAGGCGGTGTTGCCGCCGTGGGTGAGCGTCATGTATCGAACGCCCAGCTCGTGGAACATCCGAAGGTTGGCGAGCGAGTTCTCGATCGCGTAGCCGCCCTCGATCCCGATCAGCGAGGCGATCTTGCCCTGGGCATGGGCCTGGACAATGTCTCTTGCCGTGGTGGCCCACCTTAGGGAGGGGCATTGGGCGACCATCCGGCGGATCACGTCGATTTGTTCGAGCGCGTAGGTGGCCCCGCCCTTGTTGACGAAGGAGGCGGGCACGTAGGCCGCCCAGAACTGCCCGCCCACCAATCCTTTCTTCATCCGGGGGAGATCGGTGTCGATGTTGTCGAGCCGCTGCTCCGGATTCATCCGCGCGAGATCGTTGTTGGCCCTCTGACGCAGCATTTCCGGAAGATCGTTGTGGGAGTCGATCATCGGAACCGCGCGGTGGAGAAGTCGGGCGCGGTTGAGATAGTGATCGCCGCTTTGGGGTGCGGGCTGCGCTCGGGCGCCTTGGGCGTCCGCCCAACCCGAGAGGCACATAACGAGAACCAAAGGCTTGGTGAAACGTTGCATGATCGCTCCTGGAGAGTGATTTCGGTCAGGCCGGGAAGGGCCGGTGACAGTACCTTATGACATTCATAGGGCCTTCGGGCTGCTAGGGTCTCCGCGAAAACTCGTCGCGCGGATCGAGGTCGCGGTTCACGTCCCCGGGGCCGCGGACATGGGCGCGCCCCGCTGACACGAGAGCGATGAGGTCGTCCCGCAGCGCCGTATTGAAGCGGTCGTCGAGGACATTCATAGCGCTTCGGGCGGAGATCGGTTCGCGCGAGGCGATCACGATGTCTCCCGGGAAGACGAGAACCTCCGGGAACACGGTCGCGAGAGTGCGAAGCACGCGGGGCGTCGGCGCCCAGGCCACCAGCAGGCCGTGTTCAGCGAGGCGGTTCCGGCATAACGCGAAGAATTCCTGCGAGTAGATGTTCCCGCTCCAGGCCACAAACGGGTAGAGGGCGTCGATTTCGATGACGTCGAACCGCTCGTCGCGCACGGCGAGACCGTGCCGGCCATCGGCCATGCGCAGTTCGAGGCGTGAGTCGGAAAGGAGCGTCGCGAGCTCGTCGAATTCGCGGCGGGAGTTCAATGTCTCGAGGGCAGGCTTTTGCGGCGAGGCAATTTCGTAGACCACGACCTTCGAAACGCCGGGCCGGCCCAGGGCGGCCCAGGCCGTGTTGCCGGATCCCAGGCCGATGATGGCAATCCGGTCCGGACGTGGATGGAACAGGAGCGGCAGGGCCCCGAGCTCGGTCTGGATCCCGCCGTAGGGCAGCCGCGAATGACCGAAGCCATTCACGGAAACGCGGTAGGCCCCGCGAGCGCTCCGCGTCAGGGCCACCACACTCGATGCGTCCTCGGCGACGATGGAGCGCTGGTCGGCGCGACCGTGGAGGCGCTGCCAGAGCGAGGTGTTGCCGGGTGTCACCAGAACGAGCGCCAGAATGGCCACAGCGGGCGGAGCGAAGAGGGGAGCGCCGAAGCGCCGCAGACCCAAGAGGGCAAAGGCGAGGGCCAGAAGGCCAAGTGCTTTGAGTGTGCCCGAGGTACCCAGGGTGTTGAAGGCGACAAGCCCGACCAGCAGACTACCGGCCAGGCTGCCGAGAATGTTGGCGGCCTGGAGCATCCCGACACGCCGCGGGCTTTCGTCGGCGCTCGTAAGCACCGCCCGCTGCAAGGCCGGAAACGCCATCCCCATGGCCACCGTGGGCACGAGGAAAAGAAAAGGCGGCACCAGAAAGTAGAGCCCCAGCGTCACGGGATCGGCCTCGGGTCCGAGTTGGCCGCGATACTCGCGCATCGACTCAACGAGCGTCGCCATGAGCGGCCAGCGCGCGGGGGCCAGGGCGAGAAAGAGGACGGCGGCGAGTGCCCAGACACCTATGACGCTCTCGAGAAGAAGGAAGGTGGCCAAAGGAGACCCCCGAAGATCGCGACGGCCGAGGAACGTGCCGAGCGCGATGCCGAGGAGATACAGACCGAGCACAGTACCGAAGGTGTAAGCCGTGCTCTTGAGCGCCACCTCCACGGTGCGGAACCACACCATCTCCAGCCCGAGGGCCAGGAAGCCGCTCGAAGCGTACAAAAAAAGCCAGAAGCCCAGCGGATCTACGGAGTGAGAAACCGGCGGTGCGGCGGCGGCTTTGGGCGAGGGCCGGATGTCCGATGCGTCGCGCGCAAGCAGCAGCGCGACCACGGCCACCGCGGCGTTGAGACTGGCCGCGACCAGCGAGGCGTCCGTCACCGAACCGTTGCGGAGCAGAAGCCACGGAGTGGCGAGCGCGCCTAAGCCCGCCCCCAGCACGTTGACGCCGTAGAGCCACGCGACGGTGCGCGGAGCAGAAACATCGTCGGTCACGCATGCGCGCACGAGGAGCGGGAGGGACAGCCCCATGGCGAAGGTCGGGGGGAAAAGTGCGGTGATCTCGACCAAAGCCGCCAAGGGCACGCTGCCGAAGAGTTGCGGGAAGCCGACGAAGAGAACGTCGTAGAAGAGCCATACGCTCCAAGCGCCGAACACCGCGAGGAAGGCCTCAGCCCCCGCGAACCCGACCAGCGCCTTCTTGGGGGAGAAACGTCGGGCCAGACGCCCGCCTGCTTCCGATCCCACGCCCAGGCCCAGCATGAAGGCGGCCACGATGACCGAGACCGAGACCACCGAGACACCGCTCGCGAGGGCGAGGATCCGCTGCCAGATCACCTGGTAGATGAGACACGCGATCCCGCTCAGAACAAAGAGGGGCGCGGCCCGTCGCGCAATCGTCAAGGCGTGTTTGCCTCAGGGATTTCTGACCAGCTACCGGTCTGTCAAGGTCAGCGTGGTCGGTCCCGGCGGGGTCAGGACTTCGGCGCCCTCGTCTTCACCCGATACAACTTCGTCGCCGTCCGCAGATACAGGCTCTCCGCGTCGGCGGCCGGAGTGGCGAGACTCATCTCCCCCAGGCTGTTCTTCGAGACCTCTTTGTACTCGTCGCCCGCCGCCACCACGTAAGTGTCGCCGTCCTCGCTCAGCATGTAGATCTTGCCCGCGCTCGCGAGGGGGGAACTCGAGAACGTGGCGCTCCCGGTGCCCACGCGTGCCTTGTAGATCTCCTTGCCCGTCTTGGCGTCGGCCACCTGCATGATGCCGTTGTCGTTGACGGCGTACACGCGCCCGCGATACAGGAGCGGGGATGAGGTGTAGGCGGAAAAGCGCGGCAGGAACCAGCTGATGAACTCGTTCAGCGGCGCGTCCTTGACCGTGGTGAGGTCGCCCGCGGCTCCCGGTTTCACCGCGAACAACGGTCGATTGGTTTCTCCCTGCGAGCCCGACCCCACGAAGAGCAGGCCGTCGCCCGCGACCGGGCTGGGTGTGGCCTGAGTCATGCCCCCGAGTCTCCAAAGCTCTTTGCCATCCGTGCCGTAACTGATCACGAGGCCCTTGCCGATGGTGACAATCTCGGTGCGCGAGCCGCTCTCCCAGATGAAAGGCGTGGCCCAGCCCGATTGCATGCGCGCCTTGAAACCCGTCCGGCTGGCCGTCCAGATGTCCTGCCCGGTTCTGGCGTCGAGTGCGATCAGGAACGACTCGGCTTCATTGTCGTGCATCTGATAGACGCGTCCGCCGTGAACGATGGGCGACGATGCGGTGCCGAAGTCGAGATAGATCGGCTGCGGTGGCCAGACCTTCTTCCACAGGAGCTTCCCGTCGAGCGAGTAACAGAACAGGCCGACGTTGCCGCCAAACGAAGCGTAAAGGCGTTGTCCGTCGGTGGCGGGAGTCTCGGATGCGTACGTGTTCTTGCGGTGACGGCCGCCAAACGGCTTGCCGCGATGCGCCTCCTGCTTCCACGCGACCTTCCCCGTTTTCGCATCGAGGGCGAACACCTGATAGCTCACCTCCTCCGCCTCGTTCGTGAGTTCGACGTCTCTCGCGACGACGCGTTTGCCGACTTCCTCCATGGAGAGGCCCTGCTTGCTCAACTCCTCAGCGTAGTCGTTACCGAAGATGCCGGTCGACGGAGCCTTGAATTTGCCCGCATTCACCGCTGAAGTGACGAACACGCGATCGCCCCACACGATGGGCGACGACCAGCCGCGGCCCGGCACCTCGGCCACCCAGGCGACGTTCTCGGTCGCGGACCATCGCGTCGGCAAGCTGGAATGGTCGGCGACTCCGGCTGCGCTGCCGCCCCTGAACTGGGGCCAGTTGAGGGGGGAGGCGGCCTGCGAGGCCGCCGCGGACAAAAAGGTCGCGGTCAAAAAGACCAGGCTCAGATGTTTCATGGGAGTGGGATTGTCTGTCGAACCGCCAATGGTCCGCAAGCGAGTCTTAGGAATTCGCGTTCAAACATTTCTAGTCTTGCGGCGCGTCGCGCCCCGGTGAGAGTGGGGAAGGCTCGGGCGGAGGCTTCGGCTACTCGAGCACCGTCTTCCAGCCGCGTCGATTGAGATCCTGATAGATCAGGATCCCCGATGCCGCCGCCACCAGCAGGAATGCGAACCCGAGGCCGGTCTCGCCGAAGATGAGCTTGCCGACGCCGAAGAGAGTCATGTAGACCATCACGCACCCGGCCGCCCAATCCATCAGGTTGTTGGCGAAGTCGCGAGCAGGGACGATGTCCGTGGCCTTGTCCGCGATCGGGCCCCACAGTGCCGCGCTCGGGCGAACCCTTCTATAGAAGGCGAGCAGCGTGGCTTCATCCTCGGGAGCGGTCAGGAGTGTCGTCGCCACCCAGACGAGAGTCGAACAGGCGACGGTCACCAGCACGATCCACGCGAAACTCCTGGGGTCGTCGCTCTTCCAGCCGAGGCCGTACTCGAGAGTCAGCGACGTCACGAACGAGGCGGCCATCGCGGAAACCTCGCTCCAGGCGTTGATGCGCCACCAGAACCAGCGCAGGATGAACACCGCCCCGGTGCCCGCACCCAGGCCGATGAGGAGCTTCCACGCCCCCGCGATCGAATCCTGGTAGTACGTCACGATGCAGGAGGCGAACATGATTACGAGCGTCGCCCACTGCGACGCGCGAACGTAGTGACGCTCGGTTTTGGAGCGGACCAGGAACCGCTTGTAGAAATCGTTGACCAGATACGAGGCGCCCCAGTTGAGCTGGGTGCCGATGGTGGACATGTAGGCCGCGGCGAAAGCCGCGATCATCACGCCGCGGAGTGCTACCGGAAAGACATTCGGGTCCACGATGGTCTTGACGAACCCCGACTCCTTGTCCACGAGATCGGGATAGAGCACCAGCGAGCACAACGCGGTGAGCACCCATGGCCACGGCCGAACCGCGTAGTGAGCGATGTTGAACCAGAGCGTCGCGAGGAGCGAGTTCTTCTCGTCTTTGGCGCAGAAGATCCGCTGCGCCACGTAACCGCCCCCGCCCGGTTCGGCGCCCGGGTACCAGGTGGCCCACCAGTTGACCGCGATGTAGACGAAGAACGTGATGAGAGGCATCCAGGGAGAACCGATGTCGGGCGTGAACGAGAGGATCTAGCCCTGTCCTCCTCCCGAGGAGGCCCGCGCGAGATCGAGCGCATGCAGCTTCACCTTGAGCGCTTCCATCCCCCCGACGGCCTGGACGGCATAGACAGCGAGGACGATCACCATCCCCATCTTGAGGAAGAACTGGAAGAGATCCATGACGAGCACGCCCCAGAGGCCGGAAAGCGTCGACACCATCGACGTGACCAGCATGATCCCGAGGACCAGTATCAAGGCCTGGACCTTGTCGATGCCGAAGATCATCATGAGGATCTTCACCATGGCCAGGTTGACCCAGCCCATGATGATGCAGTTGATGGGAATGCCAAGGTAGAGCGCCCGGAACCCTCGCAGGAAGGCCGCCGGCTTGCCCGCGTATCGGATCTCCGCGAACTCGACATCGGTGAGAACGCCCGCCCGCCGCCAGAGCCGGGCGAAGAAGAACACGGTGAGCATCCCGCTCATCAACATGCTCCACCAGAGCCAGTTCCCGGCGATGCCAAAGCTCGCCACCAGGCCCGTGACAGCGAGGGGCGTGTCCGCCGCGAAGGTGGTGGCGACCATCGACGTGCCGGCGAGCCACCAGCTCACGTTGCGGCCGCCCACGAAGTACTCCTCCGTGGAGGCGGTCGCGCGCCGCCGGTAATAAAGGCCGATGCCGATGTTGGCGAGAAAGTAAGCGGCAATGGCCAGCCAGTCGAACCACTGGAGCTGCATGTGGCGAGGAGTGTATATCGCGCCGAAACCCCGCGCGCCGTCAGAATTCGCCGGTCGTCGCGGTCACGTACAATTCCCGTCCGGCCGCGCGGGGACAAGGCACCCGCTGCCCGATTCAACGAAGGAGAGTCTCGGATGTCATTGGCGCTGGCCGTGCTGCTCGGATACGCCCTGCTCCAGGTGGGCCTCGGCCTGTGGATGGGCCGGAAGGTCAAGGGCTCCGACGACTTCTTCGTCGCGGGCCGGCGTCTTGGGC
>JANLWV010000317.1:0-3522 GCA_031364765.1 Vicinamibacteria bacterium | reverse complement strand
CGACCAGAACGTTCCGCTCGCCATGTCGCGGATGTAACAGAAGGTGCCCCAGTTGTCGCAGGTGGAATCCTCGCGCCAGCGAGTGACTGCGAGGTCCTTGAAGCGGCTGTAGCCCCCTCCCGCGTTGGTCACCATCACGTGGTAGCGGCCGTTCGACAGGAGTTGCACCTGCGGTATCGGTGTGTCGGGAGTGCTGAACACCCGAATCGTCGACTCGGTGGCGATCGGCCTCGAGCGTGCTCCTCCGAGTTCCGCGGAGTGCGAGAAAAATGCGGTGGCCTTGGGAACTCGCTCCTGGAGCAGCAGCAACGTGGCCTGAAACTGTGGGTCGGACTCGAACCGCGCCTGCATGGGGCGGTCGAGAATCAGATGGGCCAGGGCGAGCAGGCTCATGCCCTGATGATGGGCCATGAAGGCACGCACCACCGCTCTCGATTGCCCGCGTCGCTGACGGGCCGGCGTGTAGTCGACCGCTTCGAAGAAGCCGAATCTTCCAAGGACTCCCTCGTCGGCCAGCTGTTCCAGATTCAGGCAGGCTTCCGTGGGCAAAACCATGAGGGCGAGCGCTGAGGCATAAGGCGCCACGACCAGATCCTCGGCCAGGCCCCGCTTCAGTCCCAGACCCGGAACGCCGAACGCCCGGTACTGGTAGTTCAGGTGCACATCAACCGTGTTGTAGCCGGATTCGGACATGCCCCAGGGGACGCCGCGTTGTTTCCCATACTCGATCTGTCTCATAACCGCCGCCTTGCACGTCTGGTCGAGCAGCGTGTTGTCGTAGGTCGGCATCACCAGAAGCGGCATCAGATACTCGAACATCGAGCCGCTCCACGACAGAAGGACCGGTTCTCCTAAGGCGCCGGTAAGGAGGCGCCCGAGGGCGAACCAGCTTTCCTGCGGCAGTTGCCCTTGTGCGATGGCCACGAAACTGCACAACCGCGCCTCCGAGGCCAGCAGGTCGTAGTAACCCGGGTCCGCCCGACGCTCAGCGACGTTGTAACCGATGGTCAGCAGATGGCGCGTCTTGTTGAGCAGGAAGTCATACTCGATGCGAGCGAGGTCGCCGGCTAAAAGCGCCAGACCCTGGATGACCCCTATCCGGTCCTTGGCCCGCGCACTGCCGAGTGCTAGCTGTCGCTCCAGATGGCTGAGCCAGTCGCGCTGTTCGGGCGTGGTCAGAACCGCGAGCCGCCGTCCCATGCCCGGACCGGTCTCCGCCAAAAACCTCGCCAGTCCGCGCAGGGTCGGAGTCGGGGTCAAAGATGCGAACTCTTCCAACCCTCGAGGCGCCGCTTCCAGCGACAACCACGGGGCGAGGAACATCAGGTCGTCGAGCGAGTCGCGGCATTGACGCACGAGTGCCTTGGCCCAAAAATGCGCTTCGTTTTCGGGCGCCGCGGGGCCCGGGGCATCGGGGCTACTCGCGATTCGCGTGACGAGATCGGCGGCGTCTTTCGAGAACCGCACGAGGGAATCTCGCGCCAAACCGAGGGGGAGCGGGCGAGAGGCGAAAAGGCCCGCCAATTCCTTCCGAAACTCCGTGACTTGACCAAGGACAGTCTCGTCTGCCTCGTCGGCGAGAATCCTGAGCGTGTCGCGCAAGCCCTCGAACACCCGCGCCCCCGGGATCGCGTCATCGGCAAGGGCCGCGAGACCCGAACGAAAGGTCAATAGATGGCCGGCGAGGTTGCCGCTGTCCACGGTCGACACGTAGAGGGGGGGGAGCGGCTGCAGGGTTCGGGTGTCGTACCAGTTGTAGAAATGTCCGCGGTGCCGCCCCAGGGCGTTCATCGTGGTCAGGGCTTTGGTGGTCCGCTCGACCAGCACTCCGGCGGGGATGTAGCCGAAGTCGTAAGCGGACAGATGCGCCAGCAGCGAGAGCCCCATGTTGGTCGGCGAGGTGCGGTGGGCGACCGTCTCGACGCGGGACTCCTGAACGTTATCGGGAGGCAGCCAGTGATCTTCTGGGCCGACGAAGGTGTCGAAGAACGCCCAGGTCCTTCGGGAAAGGGCCCGCAGGAACATCGTTTGATCGGCGGTCAGCGTGGCCTTTTGACGGGCGAGGGGGCGGCTCATCCACCAGGCGATGGCGGGTGAGGCGAACCACAGGAGCAGTATCGGAACGGCCGCCGCGAGACCCAAGGGTTTCGAGGACGAAAGGTAAATGGCCACCGCCGCCGCGAGTGCCGGGGCCACCCACATCGATCGGAAAGAACCGGCGAGATCGCGGCGGTTGCGTCCTTCCGATTCGCGATCCGACTCACTGGAGGGATTCCATTCGAGCAAACGTCTTTGCGTGATGAGCATCCGCCAGGTTGTGCGCGTTATGGCATCGAGACTGGAAAAAGCCTCGTAAGGGAGGCAGGCGAGTTCAAAGGCGACGCCGCCGAAGGCCACGGAAGTCGACCGGAGGGTGGCCCGAAGATGCTGCCTCCACAAGACGTCACGCGGCCGGCGGACGAGATCGAAGATCGAGGCGCAGAGGGCAGGAACGAGCAGGATGCCGATCACTGACAGGGTCCAGAACCAGGACGGAGACAGGAGAGTCCAGGCCAGGAGCAACAGCAGGGTCAGCGCCAAAGGGATCAGACTCCGCCGCAGATTGTCGAGCAGTTTCCATTGCGAGAGGGCCGAAAGCGGGTTTCTCTGACGAGGCGAGCCTGCATCTCTGCCGGCGACCTCTTGGAACAGCCAGCCCAGAAGCTGCCAATCGCCCCGGATCCAGCGGTGGCGCCGGCTGACATCCGCGCTGTAACGGGCCGGGCAGTCTTCGTACAGGTGGACATCGCTCAGAAGACCGGACCGCGCGTAACAGCCCTCCAGCAGATCGTGGCTCAGGATCCGATTTTCGGGCAGACGTCCACCGAGGGCCTGCTCGAAGGCATCGACATCGTAGATGCCCTTGCCGATGAACGAGCCTTCGCCGAAAAGGTCCTGGTAGACATCCGAAACGGCCCGCGTGTACGGGTCGAGGCCCGGCTCTCCCCCGAAAAGTTGCGCGTAACGTGAGCGGTTGGTGGCCGGCAGGCTGATGGCCACGCGCGGCTGGAGAATGCCGTAGCCCGAAACCACGCGCTGCTTTGCTTCGTCGTACCGCGGAGAATTCAGGGGGTGCGCCATGGCGCCCACAAACTGCCGCCCCGCGTCGCGCGGCAACTGAGTGTCCGTGTCCAGAGTGATGACGTACTTCACCGTGTCGAGGATCGCGATGTCACCGACCACGAGTGAAAAACGATCTCCGGCGCCGCCGCCTTTGAAGCGCCGCAGAAGGCGGTTCAAGTCCTCAAGCTTGCCGCGCTTGCGCTCGTAACCCATCCATCTCTTCTCCCGCGGGTTCCACCGCCTTGGTCGATGAAAGAGGAAGAAGGCGTCGTTCCGGCTCCCTGCCCCGCTTCCGCCGTACTTCGCGTTCAACTCGTCGATCCGGGTATGGGCGAGCTGCATGAGCGACGCGTCCTCGGGGAGCGATTCCTGGAGCGCGTCCGGAAAATCCGTCAGCAGGCCGAAGTGCAGGTTGGCGTC
>JANLWV010000300.1:0-2472 GCA_031364765.1 Vicinamibacteria bacterium | reverse complement strand
GACGCAGGCGAAGAAGCCGATGCCTTCCTCCTCGAGCAACCCGAGCTCGGCGTGGAAGGTGTTCGTGTCGCCGCCGTGCCCGATGACCCGCCGGCCGTTCATGTACGTCTCGATGAAACCGAGGCCGGACCCGCCCACGGCGGGGTGGGGGCTGAAGACGCGCGCGTGCATGGCCGCAACCGTCTCGGGCTTCAGGATGCGCGCCTCGCCCAGGGCTCCCTGCGAGAGGTGAGCGATCATGAAGCGCGCCATGTCGGTGGCGGTGGAGGCCAAGGAACCAGCGGGACCGAAGTTGGCGATGTACTCGTATCCCTTCGGCTTGAACGCGCCCGCCTCGAAGGCGTGGCCGTTCGACATGCGCTTCTGGAGCGGCTCCGGAAGCGGCTCCTTGAACGTGCTGCTCTCCATGCCCAGCGGCCGCAGGATGTTGTCCTGCACGTAGTCTTCGAACGACACGCCGGAGACGTTGGCCACCACCAGGCCGGCCAGCGACGTGGCCCAGTTGGAGTAGGACGAGGTCAGGCCCTCGGTGCTCGTGCCCACGGGCCGCACGCGGGCGGGGATGTGGGCGGCCAGCGAGCGGGCCAGCGGCACGATCTCCTGGGGGCTGCGCACCATCAGGTATCCGATGCCGCCGTCTTCCATGCCGATCGTATGGGTGAGCGTGTGGCGCAGCGTGATCGGCGCCTCGAACGTGGCGGGGACCTTGAACTGCGTCAGGTACGTGTTCACGTCGGCGTCGAGATCCAGTTTGCCTTGCTCGACGAGCTGCATGACCGCCGTCCAGGTGAAGAGCTTGGAGATCGATCCGGGCCGGAAGAGCGTTTCGCTCGCGCTGACCGGGACCTGCTTTTCGACATTCGCCCAGCCGTAGCCCTTGGCGAAGTAGACCTGTCCGTCCTTCACGACGGCCACGGTGATGCCGGCCAGGTCGTAGGCCTCGCGCTCGGCGCTCACGAAACCGTCCACGAAGGCCTCGAGCTCCTGGGGGCTGCGCAGGCCGCCCCCGGGCAGCGGTTTTGGCGCGGCCGCCTCGACCGGCCGATAGGCCGTATCGCCTCCGGCGGCGACGGGACGCGCGGAGAGGGCGGTCGCTGCCACGAAGGCGAGAAGGACCCCGAGGGCCGAGGCGAGGCCCGCGCGGCGCAGGGCGGCGCGGCGTGAAGCATGGGTCATGGCGATTCTCTATCTCCTGAAGCAGGTAGCCGACTGCAACACTTGATGCTCAGCTTATCCCATTGGACGCGGGCCTTGGTGTTTCAATCTGACAGCGGTTACCGCTGTCAGAGGGGACAATGCCAAGCCCGAGCGAGCGGGTAGAGCAGCTACGTAGGCAGCGCGACGAGTTGAAGGCCAGGATGACCGAGGTGGGCGATTTGCGACCGGGCTCGCTGGTGGAGCGGTACCGGCGCTGTGGTAAGGCCGCGTGCCATTGCGCGGGGAAGAGGATGGCCGGTCACGGGCCGAGTTGGTCGCTGACGCGCGAGGTTTGGGGGCAAGACGGTCACGCGCGTCATCCCGGCTGGGGCCGTCGCCCAGACGCGGGAGCAGATCGCCGAGCACCGGCGTTTCCGCGCCTTGGTGCGGGAGTTGTCCGAGACGAGCGAGCAGTTCTGCAACGTGACACTGGAGGCGGGTGCGGCGACCTCGGGGCCTTGACATCTGCAACACTTGATGCTTTGATCGCGGCCGAGTTCGACACACGGTCGGCATCTCGGGAGGTGGTTCATGAGTCCCTTTGGAACGAGCGTTTTCGCCCTGACGGCGTTGCTGGCCGTGCCGTCGGCACGGGCCCAGGAAACGACACCTTCCCAAACCAAGGAAAAGGAGCCGGCGGCCGACGACGCATCGAAGCCGCCGCGCTTCCGCGAGGAGGTGGCCGTCACCGCCCAGAAGCGGACGGAGGCCGTCCGGGACATTCCCGCCTCGGTGACCGTCGTCGGCGGGGAGTTAATGGAGCGGCAGCGGGCCGACGACTTCCAGGACCTCGTGCCGCTGGTGCCGGGCTTGAGCGTGACCACCGCCAGGCCCGGGGCCACTCGCATCACCCTGCGCGGGATCAATACCGGCGGTGTCGCATCGACCATCGGTGTCTACCTCGACGACGTGCCGTTCGGATCGAGCAGCGGCCTGGCCAACGGCGCCGTCGTGGCCGGCGACTTCGACACCTTCGACATCGCGAGGGTCGAAGTCTTGCGTGGCCCGCAAGGCACGCTGTACGGAGCGAGCTCGGTCGGGGGCGTCCTGAAATATGTCCCGAACCGGCCCAGTACCGAGAGGGTCGAGGCGAGATTCCTCGGCAGCGCGGAAACGGTCGAGAACGGCGACCCCGGATACTCCCTGACCGGGCTGGTGAACTCTCCGCTCGGCGACCGGTTCGCGGTCCGGGCCAGCGGCTTCTATCGGTTCGACAGCGGCTTCATCGATTCCATCGGCAACAACCCGATCCGAAGCCTCGCGAATCCGGCCATC
>JANLWV010000290.1:0-11406 GCA_031364765.1 Vicinamibacteria bacterium | reverse complement strand
GCTGCAGGTCGGCCGCGATCAGGCCCGGCTTGCGGCCCTGCTTGCGCAGCTGCAGCGCGAGCTTGCCGGCGGTCGTCGTCTTGCCCGAGCCCTGGAGGCCGGCGAGCAGGATGACCGTGAACTTGGTGAACGCGAGCCCGGATTCGCCTTCGCCCATCAGCGCCGTGAGCTCGTCGTGGACGACCTTCACGACCTGCTGGCCGGGGGTCAGGCTCTTGAGGACATCTTCGCCTAGGGCCTTTTCCCGAACAGCAGCGACGAAGTCGCGGACGACCGTGAAGTTGACGTCCGCTTCCAGCAGCGCGAGCCGAATCTCGCGCATGGCGCGGCTGATCGACTCTTCGTCGAGCTTGCCCTTCTTCCGGAGGTCACCGAGGGCGCTCTGAAGCTTGTCCGCGAGGCTGTCGAACATCGACTGCGCATGGTAGCCGGGCGATCAGCGTCTTAGACTCGAAGAATGCCCGCTCTCAGCCGGAAAACGGTGACCGTCCTCTTCTCGGACGTCGTGGACTCGACGCCGCTCGGCGAGGCGCTCGATCCCGAGCAGCTTCGGGCCTTGATGAGCCGGTACTTCGCCGAGATGCGCGCCGTGATCGAGCGCCACGGCGGGAGCGTCGAGAAGTACATCGGGGACGCGATCATGGCCGTTTTCGGCTCACCCTTCAGGGGCCCGGAAGACGCGGACCACGCGGTGCAGGCGGCGGTGGGCATGCTGCGCGCCCAGCGCTTGTTCAACGACCGGCGGGTGGCGGCGGGCCAGGAGCCGATACTGACCGGTATCGGCGTGAATACCGACGATGTGCTGTCGGGCAACATCGGCTCGCTGAAGCGCATGGACTACACGGTCATCGGCGATGGCGTGAATCTGGCGTCCCGGCTCGAGAGCGCCAACAAGGCCTACGGCACCGAGATTCTGGTGAGTGAGTTCACGGTGAGCGAGTTGAAGGGCAGCTACATCATGCGCGAAGTCGACAAGATGCGCGTGAAGGGCAAGAGCAAGCCGGTGGGCGTGTTCGAGATCCTCGATCACTTTGGGGAAACGAGCCTGGCCCGGCTGCCCCGCGTCCTGGAACTATTCGAGCAAGGCCAGGAGCGCTATCGCGGTCGCGACTGGGCGGCGGCGCGCGGTTTCTTCGAGCAGGCCTTCGGCCTCAACCCGCGCGATGGTGTGTCGCGTTTGTATCGCGACCGTTGCGACTACTTCACCGAACATCCGCCGGCCGAGGACTGGGACGGCGTCTGGGACATGAAAGAGAAATAGGAGTCGCGACCTGCGCCGGGGGAAGCTCGGGTATGCTCGCTTCCGCCGTTCGACTGGAGGCTCCGTCATGGACAGCAACAACGAATATGGTCCGGGCCCGACGCATGAGGAGATCGCGGAGCGCGCCCATGCCCTGTTCGAGGCTCGGGGAGAGTCTCCCGGGGGTGCGGAGGATGATTGGACGAACGCAGAGCAGCAGTTGCGGGCCGAGCGGAAGGCCCCTCCCGCCGCGCCGTCGCCAAAGGAGACGAGGCCCCGCCCCCTCCCAGGGCCCCCACGTCCGACGCCCTCCCGTCGTTCGTGAACGCTCTCCGTTCCGCAGCTCGGCGTGGATGCTCGCCATCTGGTCGCGGGCTGGCCGCCTTCAGGCGACCTCGCGGGGGACGGACGACGCGTAGTTCCGGCCGATGGCTTCGATCCAGCGCGCATCTCGCACCGCTTCCTCCACCGAGATCAAGGGGGGGGTTCCGGAAAGCACACTCTCGCGGAAATGGCGCACCTCCGCACGAAACGCCTCGTCGTAACTCACCACCCGGTCTTCGACGACCAGCGTCTCCCCGTCCATTCTCTCGACCTCGAGCACGGTCGGGGCATGGCGCAGATACGGCGAGGGGAAGGTGAGGGTCACGCGAAGCCTCGGCGAGACGAAACGCAGACGCTCTTCGTAGTGCTTCACGCCCGGAAGCGAAATCCAGCTCATCGACACGCGGACGCCGCGCGCGAACTGCGAAAGCGAATGCTGGGCCAAACCTTCATTCCACACCGACGAAGACAGGACACGCTCGGGTTCGCCCAGGGCGCCGCGGAGAGCATTCACGTCGTGGATGAGGCTCTGCCACAACATCAGCGCCGCGACTCGCTCCTCGATGGAAGCCCCCGGACGAACGGTGGCGTCCAGGCCTTCCTTGAGGTTCTCGTCCTGGGCCTCGTGTCTTGCTCCGGCGTTGGTTTGGGGTTCGCCGGGCCCGGGCCGCTCTGGTTCCCGGTGAGGAAGGATCGCGTGGTGCTCGCGGTAGGCGCCGTCGTCGGGATGAAGCACGGTCGCCTCGACATAACGGAGATCGTCCAGGGACCGGACCATCCCGCAGGCCGCGAGGTAAGCGGGATCGAATCGCTTGTGGTACCCGATCATGGTAAAGCCGCGCGACTCCCGGGCGGCTTTGGCCAGGGCGTCGGTTTCGGGCCGGCCGAAGCCCAGTGGCTTCTCGACGAAGACGTGCTTGCCCGCATCAAACGCGGCGAGGAGGGCGGCATCATGGCGGCCGGACGAGAGGACAAAGACCGCGTCGACGTTCGGGTCGGAGGTGACCTCGCGGAAATCACGCGCGCGACGAGCCACGTGATAGCGCTCGCCCACGGCGGCGAGGACCGCTTCCGAAATATCGCTGAGCGCCACGATTTCGAACAGGTCGGGCCGCTCGGCCAGGGTCGGCAGGTGCATCATCTGAGCGATACCGCCGCATCCAATGACGCCGACCCGCAGCTTTCCGCTCACAATCCCAGAACCTCGCGAAGATACGTCCGACTTTTTCTGGCGCTTTCGGAGGGATCGGGTTTGAGACGGCCGGTTTCATCCGGAACCACGTCCTGCTCCACGATCATCCAGCCGTCATAGCCCCGCTTCGATAAGGCCGACACCACGCCCTTGAAATCGACCACGCCTTCGCCCAGCGCGCAGAAGATACCGCGCTTCCAGGCTTCGGGCATCGAGATGCCGGTCGTCCGGACCCGTTGCAGCTCCGCGTGGTCCACATCCTTGAGATGGACGTAGCGAATGCGCGACCCATGACGTGTAGCGATGTCCACGGGGTCGCATCCGCCGTAGACCGCATGGCCGGTGTCGAGGAGCAGGTTCACGTGGTCCGGTCGCGTGCCTTCGAGAAGCCGGTCGATCTCTTCCGGCGTCTCGATGAACGTTCCGCTGTGGTGGTGGACCACCACGCTGAGGCCACACTCATCCATCACCCGCTGCGCGATGATCTCAAGCGTTTGGAGCGCCATGGTCCATTCCGAAGCTTTCCACCCCCGGGATCCATCCTTGGGAATGCGCCCGGCTTCCGCCGTCCGTCTCGGATCCTCGTCATCCGCGACGATGAGTTCCTTCACCCCGAACTGGGCGAGAAGCCGCGCGACTTTGAGCGCGTGCTCAATGACACCATCGCGAGCCGAGACGTCTTCAAGCGCCACCGGCACAAACGAAGAGCCCAGAGCGAGGCGTCGCGAATCCAGTTCGCGGGCGAGCGCCTCTTTGGTGGTGGGCAGATAGCCATAAGGGCCAAGCTCCGTGCCTTCATAACCGGCGGCCGCAATGGCGTCGAGGACGGTGGCGAAGGGTGGGTTTGGAAGGTGGGCTTCGTAGACCGCCCAGCTCACGGGGGCGTTTCCGATGCGAGGTTTGTTCATGAGTGCGATTTCTACGAGTCGGGTAAAGCCTCGTCGGCGGAGAGCGCGCATATTATCGTGAGTGGGCGGAGCTTGACCCGTTGACCGCGCGACTCGTAGGCTGCACCGGCCATGCCCCGCTTCCGTCCTACCTTGGCCCAGGCGTTCGTCGCCGCCATGGCGGCGCTCGCGCTGCTGCTCGCCGTCTTGTACGTGTCGCTCGCCCGGGTGTCCGAGCGGAGCCTGCTTCGCAGTTCAGAGGAGCGACGCCTCGCCCTCAGCGCGCGGATCGTGTCCCGCGTCGAGAGCTATCTGGCCCAGGCCGAACAGGCGGTCTCGCGAATCGAGAGCCGATTGCGTCTTGTCGCCGCGGCCCACGACGCCGCGACGGCAGAGTCCTTCCTGTTCGCGGAGATGCTCGACAATCAAAACCTCACGGAACTGGCCTTCACCCGCGCTCGGCGGCGGGGCTTCGAAGCCGGCGGGACGGCCGACTTGCGGCCGGAAGATCGCTTCCAGGTGTCGGTGTATCGCGAAACCGCGAAGGTTGGAGGACCGATCCTGACCCGGCTCACGGAAGGAGGCGCCGGTTCGTTCGTCTCCCGGCTGCGCCGGCGTACTTCGGGAGGGGGCATCTCCGATGGCCGCGTCGAACGCATCGCGGGTGCTTCGTCCGACCCCACCGACCACGCAACCTTCCGGACTCCCGCCTCGGAGCGGCTCGCGGGAGAGAGGCTCTGGAGCGATCTCAGCTACAGCGAACTCGACGGGGCGCTGCCCGAGGAGCGCCGGCGCGTGGTCGTCACCGTACTGAAAGCCGTGGAGGACCGCGACGGCGTCTTTCTCGGCGTCCTGCGAGCGGCGATCCTCGGGCGCGCTCTCGACGCCCTGGCGGCGCCCGAGCCCGGGGCGCCGGAGCGGACCTTCCTCTGCGATGAGCGTGGCCGGCTTCTGACCCGATTCTTCGAGACCGACATACTTCACGAAGAAAACGGCGATCTGCGGGTGATCTCCACTAACGCGCCGCCCGAAGTGAAAGCCGCCCTGGCTCGTCCCGAGCTCGCCGAGGTACGGCCTGGCCACCTGACGAGTGCTGGTCGTTTCGATCTCTCGGGCCGGGCCTTCGTCTTCGGGTTTCAGGGGCTGCCCAGGACGCAGGGCTGGCGCCTGGGCATGGTCGTGGCGGAAGACGCGTTGCCGGGACTCTCCGATCTGCGCGCCGAACAGCGGAGCCTGCTGTGGTGGGCGCTGGTTCTGATGGCGCTCATCCTGGCGGGAGGAGCGTTGGTCGTGCGCTTTGTGGGGCGCGATCTGGGCGGCATCCTCGTCCAGACCCGGCGCATGGGCGATTTCGATTTCGTCGCGACCGAGCCCCGGGCCGCGTTTCGCGACGTCGATTCGGTGTTGAGCGGCCTGGAGCAGGCCAAAACAGCGCTGCGGGCGCTCGGGAAGTACGTGCCGATGGCCCTCGTGCGGGAACTCTTCAAGGCCAACCGGGAGCCCGCCCTCGGGGGCGAGTTGCGGGTGCTGACCATGATGTTCACGGATATCGAGAGCTTCACCGGTTACGCGGAGAGGCTGTCCCCCGACGCGCTCGCCGACGCCCTGGGCCGCTATCTGGAGGCGATGACCGTAGCGGTGCATGGAAACGGCGGCACCATCGACAAATACATCGGCGACGCGGTGATGGCTCTCTGGAACGCCCCGTCTTTGAGCGAAGGCCACGAGTCCCGCGCCTGTCAAGCCGCCCTCGATTGCCTGGCCGCAACCCAGGCTCTGTACGCCTCGCCAGCCTGGGGAGAGAGGCCGCGGTTCGTCACCCGGTTCGGCATTCACACCGGAGAGGTCATGGTGGGCCACTTCGGCGCGCCTGACCGTCTCAGTTACACAGCACTCGGCGATGGAGTGAACCTGGCCGCGCGCCTGGAGGGGCTCAACAAGCAGTACGGAACGGCGATCCTGGTCAGCGAGGTCGCGTGGGCCGCGGCGAAGAATACCTTCGCATTTCGGAAGCTCGATCGGGTGGCGGTCAAAGGCAAGAGCCAGGGCGTCCTGGTCTTCGAGTTGCTGGGAGACGCGGGCGCAGAAGGTCCGCGGATCACGCTGGCCCGCGCCTACGAACGCGCCTTCGACCACTACTTCGCGAGACGATTCTCCGACGCGATTCCTATCCTGGCGGCACAGGCTGGCGCGGATGCCCCGAGCGCAGTTCTTCTGGCCCGCTGCCGCGAGTACCTTCTGACGCCGCCGGCCGCCGGCTGGAACGGCGTCTACGTCGCACGGACGAAGTAGTCCGCCGAAGGACTATGGCGGCCGGCATCTGCTCCTTCGTGAAACGGGGTTGGCCGCGTCAAGTGGAAAGGCGCGGGCGGCCGGGAACCGGACCTCGAAGCCGATACTCAGCCGTGGTCGACACCGGTCAGGCGATCCACCGCTTGGTGAAGGCTGCGGGGATCGATCGCGGGATATCGGAACAGCTCGGATTGAACCTCGGCGAAGAGCGCGCGGAGCCTCGCCGGGTCAACGAGCCCCTTGCCGATGAGTGATTCAATGTCCTGCAGGTCGCGAACGTGCCCCCGCTCAAGCTTGGACAGGGCCTGGGTGTAGGGATCGAAATGATGCACCGCCAGCTTCCCGATCTGCATGGCGAACGGAGAGCGATCGCGCCAGCCGGGCAAGGCGGGAACGAAATGGGCCGGGGACACGATCTCCACGTTGAGGTTCAAGGTCTCCTTGAGCGCCGCCATCGCCCGGAGCAACTCATCGCTTTCCGGCTCGAGGGTGAGATCCACATCGACCGTGGAGTCGCGGAGTCCAAGGAGAAGCTGGGAGGCCCCGCCGGTCAGGTAGAGGCGCGTCGCTACCCCGGCCGCGCGCGACAACTCCCCGAGGAAGGTCTGGAGTCTTGGGAGGTCTAGGGTCGCGCGCACGACAGGGCTCGTTCGTAGCTCACCAGAAGCCGGACCAGAGCGTTGTATTGGCCGTGCGCGTTGTCGCCGTGATCCTGACCGAGCAGGGCATAGAGCCGATGCTCGGGATTCTCAAACGGAGGGGGCAGCTGCAGCCCGAGGGCGCGAAGCTTCGGCGAGCCGATGGAGACCAGGAGCGACTCGACGGTTTCCTCGTTCCGGGCGAGGTCGGCGAGCCCCTTGTCGATCAGTTCACCGCCCGGCAGGCCGTGCATGGCCCGTCGATTGTACACGGCGCGCCGGTGCATGCTCCGTAGCCCCCCGGGGCTACTTGTCCGTCGTGCGACGCCCTCGTTCGGGCGGGGGCTCTCCCAGAGCGCTCTTGATCGCGGCCAGCAGGTTTTCGTCCTCATAGGGCTTCTGAAAGAACGCCGCC
Source organism: Vicinamibacteria bacterium (assembly GCA_031364765.1). Taxonomy (GTDB): domain Bacteria; phylum Acidobacteriota; class Vicinamibacteria; order Fen-336; family JAGNNV01; genus JAGNNV01. The sequence continues at coordinate 4,418 of JANLWV010000290.1, read as the reverse complement.
GCGCCCGCCATGCTGACCCGGTTTTCATTCGCTTCCTTGTCCCTCGCGGACAGGACGATGATGGGAATGACGGCCGGGCTTCGTGGTGAAAAACGGTTCGAAGACCTTGGCCTGCACATCCGGGGTCATTCCCCATGAAGACCAGGGTGGGAACGGTGGTCTCGGCCAGGGCCAGAGCATCCGCCCCGCTCACGGCAATCCCGGTCACCACGTAGCCCAGGCCCTCGAGCCTTTGCTTGAGATCGAGCGCGATAATCGCCTCATCCTCAACCAGGAGAATCCGAGTTGTGGACGTCGGTTCATGAGAGAGCATCGGCCACCTCCTCGCGTTGCGCCGCTGGTGACGATCACTTCTACTCCAGCGAACCCCAGCAAGAGAAACACCCCGTCCCCCATCTGGTGTACGTTCGTTATACCGGAGTCGGGGGGCAAAGGGAAACACCCGCGCCTTCCGGTTGAGTTGCGAGAGAATCCGGTGGTTCTCCATTTATGGCAATGTTTCTCACGAGGTCTGAAACCGCATGAATCGACGCACCGTCTCGCGCATCACACTGACCGCACTCAGCATGTTCGGCCTCGCATGGCCCGTCGCGGCGAGCACCCAGGCCCAGAGCAGCGCGGCCGAGCGCTTCAAAGCCCTGTACACGCGCGAGTGGTCGTGGCGTCAGGCGCAGAACTCCGGCCTCGAGGAGGACGCGGACCGCGCCAACACAGTGCGCGACCGTTTTCCGAAGGTCGACGCGGCCACCCAGGCTGAGCGAGTTCGCTACTGGACCGACGTCCTGCGCGAACTGAACTCCATCCCTCCGGCTGAACTTTCAGCCGAGGACCAGGTGAACTACGGCATCTATCGCGCGCAGGTGGAGGCCCTCGACGCGAACGCTCGCTTCCGCGACTACGAAAAGCCGTTCAACTCAGACTCGTCGTTCTGGGCCGAAGTCACGGGCGCGGCCCAACGACCTCTCCGGAACCTTGCGGACTATCGCGGCTATCTGCGCCTGCTCGCGGACATCCCCAGATACTTCGCGGAGCAGACTGTCAACATGCGCGCCGGCCTTTCGCGAGGCTTCTCCGTGCCTCGGGTCACCCTCGCCGGGCGGGATGCCTCGATCGCGGCGGTGGCCGACGCCCGCGAGCCGGGGAACAATCCGTTCTACGCGCCGTTCAGGAAAATGCCGGCGAAGTTCACCGAAGCCGACCAGGCCGAACTGCGGACGGCCGCGGTCAAGGTCATCCACGAGTCGGTTCTGCCCGCGTACACGGACCTCCTGACCTTCATGCGCGGCGAATACATGAAGAAGGCGCGCACGGAGCTGGACGCAGAGTCGTTCCCGGACGGCAAGGCGTACTACCAGTCGAAGATTCGCGAGTTCACGACCCTCGATCTCACCCCCGACACCATCCACAAGATCGGCCTCGAGGAAGTCGCGAAGATCCACGACCAGATGATCGAGAGCATGAAGAAAACCGGCTTCAAGGGCGACTTCCCCGCCTTCCTGAGGTTTCTCCGTACCGACCCGCAGTTCTACGCGAAGACAAAGGAAGAGTTGCTGATGCGTGCCGCGTGGATCTCCAAGCGCGTCGATGGGAAGCTCTCCGACCTCTTCGGCTTTTTGCCCCGCTCCCGTTTCACCATCATCCCGGTGCCGGACGACATCGCACCCTTCTACACGTCGGGCCGCGGCGGCCCGGGGGTTTATCTCGTCAACACATTCAACCTTCCCGCGCGCCCTCTCTACAACCTGCCCGCCCTCACACTCCACGAGTCCATGCCGGGGCATGCGATGCAGATGTCCCTCGCCGCCGAACACAAGGATCAACCGGAGTTTCGCCAGCGCGTCTACATTTCGGCCTATGGCGAAGGCTGGGCGCTCTACACCGAGAAGCTGGGAGTGCCCATGGGGATCTACGAGACGCCTTACGAACACTTCGGCATGTTGACCTATCAGATGTGGCGGGCCGCGCGCCTCGTGGTCGACACCGGGCTTCATTCGAAGGGCTGGACCCGCGATCAGGCCCTCGCCTATCTCAAGGACCACACCGCACTGGCCGAGCACGAGGTCACCACGGAGATCGACCGGTACATCGCCTGGCCCGGACAGGCCCTCTCGTACTACCTCGGCCAGATGCAGATCGAGAAGTCGCGCGCGCAGGCGGAGGAGGCCCTCGGCTCGAAGTTCGATCTCCGCGCCTTCCACGACACCGTGTTGTCGCTTGGGTCCGTGACCCTGCCGCAACTGGAACTCCGCATGAACCGATTCGTCGCAGAAGGCGGCAAGCCACCGGCGCACCAGTAAGGCAGGCCTTGTCACCGCGAGTTCGATCACGGACTTCCATCCGTCATTGCAAGGAGGAGCGCGATGGCGCCCCCGAGGGTGTCGCGTCCACTTGACTCATGTACATGAGTCAGACATACTCGTTCCATGAGTAAGCGATTGCAGGTGCTGGTCGAGGAGCCGGAGTTGCGCGAGATCCAACGGTTAGCGCGCGCGCAGAGCATGACCCTCGCCGAGTGGGTGCGCCAGGCCCTGCGTCAGGCACGCCGCCGGGAGCCTCTCGGGCGCGCCGAGAAGAAGGTCGAGATTCTGCGGACGGCCGTCCGGCACAACTTCCCGAGCGGAGAGATGGCGACAATGCTTGCGGAGATCGAGCGTGGCTACGCCGGCGAAGGGCGTGGATGATCTTCGTCGACTCCAACATACCCATGTATCTCATCGGGTCCGGCCATACGCACAAGCGCGACGCCCAGCGGATCCTTGAGCGGTGCATCGCGGACCGGGAGCGCCTCGTGACGAACGCTGAGGTCCTTCAGGAGATCCTGCACCGCTACGCCGCGATTGAACGGCGCGACGCCATCCAACCCGCCTTCGACGCGTTGCTCGGCGTGGTCGACGAGGTCTTCCCGGTGGATCTCGATGCCGTGCAACGTGCGCGCACCGTCCTCCTGGGGCACAAAAGGCTCTCGGCGCGCGATGCCCTGCACGTGGCGGTGATGGAGCAGCAGGGCGTCAAGCGGATCCTGACCTTCGATGCAGGGTTCGAGGGCTTCCCGGGAATCACGCGGCTCAAGGCTTAAACGTCAGCTAAAGCGGCCGGTCCCTCAACGTCTTCTCCCACCAGGAGACGTCGTGCCATTGGCCGAACTTCCATCCCGCGCGATGGAACACTCCCACGTGCGAGAAACCGAGCGCCTGGTGGAACGCGACGCTCGCGTCGTTGGGCAAAGCGATTCCCGCGTAAGCGTTGCAGTAGCCCTTCTCCGCGAGTACTTCAAACAGGCGTCGATACAGGGCGCGCGCGATGCCTTGACCTCGGTGGGCCGGATGCACATAGGCGGACACCTCCACCGTCCATCGGTACGCCGCACGGGTTCGGAACGCGGACCCGTAGGCGTAGCCTGCGACCTGCCCGTCGCGCTCAGCCACCAGCCACGCCCATTGGCTTTGCGCGGAGGCGATACGCGCCTCGAACTCCGCCGCGGTGGGCGGCTCAAGTTCGAAGGACACCGCCGTGTCCGTCACGAACGGGCGGTAGATGTCGAGCAGCGCCGGAGCATCGCCCGGCTTAGCGTCGCGGATGCTCAAATCACTCACAACCAAGGCGCGAATACTCCGGGCGTCCATGCCGTCTTTTAGTGCTTCGCCTCGACGCCCAAGGCGGCGACGGGCAGATCGCCATCGCTGAGCTTGCGCTTGAAGAGGTCGATAGCGAGGCGGTAACACGTGAGCGCCAGGGCGGGGTCGTACCGCGGGCCCTCGTCGCGGAGAAACGCGTGAGCGCCGTTGAACTCATGCCAGGTGAAATGCACCGAGGCTTCGGTCATCGCCTTCTGTATCAAAGCGCGGCCTTCCGTCGGAACATGCGGATCCTGCCGGCCCCAGATCATCAGCATTTCGGCTTTGAGCTCCTTCATGCGGGCGAGCGTGTTATCGCCGCCTTTTCCCAGACTGCCCTTGTGAATGTCGGTGGCATAGAAGCAGACGCCGGCGAGGATCTCCGGATTCATGGACGCCCGAAACGAGAGGTGGCCCCCGATGCAGATCCCGATGGAGCCCAGTTTCCCGTTACAGGCGGGATGAGACTGCAGGCAACGAATCACCGCGCGCGCGTCATCGTCGTACGCGGTCACCGGTCTCCCGACCTTGTCGGCATTGCCTTTGTCCGCCCCGGCGTTGTCATAAGCGATCTCACACCCGGGCGCCTCGAGGTCATGAAAGATTTCCGGCACCGCAACCACGAAGCCATGACCGGCGAGGAGCGCGGCGGTGCGCTTGATCGGCCCGGTGCGCTGAAAGATCTCGGAGAACAACACAAGGCCGGGGTAACGCCCCGGCGCCACCGGCCGATAGATGTAGGTCCTCATCGGCCCGGTGGGCGTTTCGATGTCGATGCTCGCGTCTTCCTGAAGAATCATGCTC
>JANLWV010000274.1:0-1776 GCA_031364765.1 Vicinamibacteria bacterium | reverse complement strand
CGTGGGTGAGACTGTACAGCGCGTAGTTCTTGCCCAGCGATTCCGCGTGAACCCGGAGGCGCGCGTACCGCGCATCCTCCTTCCCCCAGTTGCGCCAGCCGATATGGAAGGCGAGGCGCAGGGCCCAGACCAAAGTGAGCGCGAGGACAAGCAGTTGCCGCTCCGGGTTTCCTTTGCAGACGAAGTAGAAAACCGCCGCCACGATGACCATGCTGAGCGAGTACAGGGGGTCGCCGATGCTCGAATCACGGATGGCCAGACTGATGAGCCAAAGGGTGATCCAGAACGCGAGGACGGTCCCCAAAGAGATCAGAGCGAGAGTGACAATATCTGCGGGCATTCTGGATCCTCCGGGGCCTTGGGCAGTCTAGCCGCTTGCTATATTGGTTTTTTCGGCGGCCGCGAGGTAGGGCAAAAATGTCTGAGGTTCCAGGGGGTCGGACGCCCAAGGACGAGGCCTGGGTCAATCCGGCGTATGGCTTCTATGTCGTCTTCGTTCTCACCCTCGCCTACACCTGCTCGTTCATCGATCGCCAGATCCTCACCCTGCTGATCGAGCCGATCCGCCGCGACCTGCACGTCACCGACACACAGGTGAGTCTGCTCGGGGGTCTCGCCTTCTCAATTTTCTACACGACGCTCGGCATTCCGCTCGCGCGACTTGCCGACCAGACTCACCGACGGAATCTCATGGCCGTCGGCCTCGCCTTCTGGACGGCCATGACCGCGGCCTCGGGTCTGGCCCGCAGCTTCTGGACCCTGTTCGCGGCCCGGGTGGGCGTGGGGATAGGCGAAGCAGCGCTTTCGCCCGCCGCGTTTTCGCTCCTCGCGGACTATTTCCCACAAAAGCGCCTGGCGCGCGCCATCAGTGTCTATTCAACCGGCGTCTACTTCGGCGCGGGTCTCGCCTTGATGATCGGCGGCCGGGTCATCCAGCTTGTGTCAAACGCGCCTACGCGCACCTTGCCGATCGTGGGCGAGATCTATCCCTGGCAGTTGACATTCTTCATCGTGGGAGCGCTTGGTCTGCCCATCATTTTCTTGATGTTCACAATCCGCGAGCCTCTTCGCCGCGGAATGGTCGCGCATTCGGCAGGCAGCGTCGAGGTTCAGGACAAGCCAAGCAGCTGGCCGGCGCTCCAAGCCTTCATGCTAAAGAACACGCGGACCCTCGCCTGCCATATCTCGGCCTTCACTCTTTATGGCATCGCGATTGGCTCGTACCTCTTCTGGTCGCCTAGTCTCATGATCCGCACCCACGGCTGGACGCCGGCACGCGCGGGCCTCACCATCGGAGCGCTGATGTTCGTGCTCGGCACCGCGGGCGTCTCCTTCGGAGGATGGGTGGCCGACCGGCTGGCCCAGGCGGGACGGCGCGACGCCATGCTGCGCGCGGCGGGTATCGGCATGCTCTGCGGTTTGCCGTTCATCATCGCGACACCGCTGTTCGACGATGAGCGCCTCGCCACCGCGAGCCTCGGCATCACCATCTTCTTCCTGGCCTTTCCCCAAGGCCTGCCCTCGGCGGCCTTGCAGGTGGTGACTCCGAACCCGCTGCGCGCGCAGATGACCGCGATCTACTTCTTCATCGGCAATCTCATCGCGAACGGCTTTGGGCCGACCATCCCGGCCCTTCTGACCGACTACGTTTTCAAGGACCCCGCCATGCTGCGGTACGCGATCCTGATCGTCGGCGGCATCGCAGCGCCTCTGTCGCTGCTCGTGCTCTCCTTTGGGATGGAGGCGTACCGGGGCAGCGTTCAGCGGGCCGAGGAA
>JANLWV010000522.1:0-16395 GCA_031364765.1 Vicinamibacteria bacterium | reverse complement strand
TCGCGAATCTGGTTGGAGTGCTCCATGCCCCGCGATTTCAGCACGTAGAGCGCGCGGTTCAACTCTCCTCCGATCTCGATGCTCCTCAGCTGGAGCCAGGTGTCCATGAGAGAGGAGACGTCCGCTTCGCTCGCTTCGAGCGACCCCGCCGCGGTCAAACTCGTGAAAATCGCGGTGATTTCCTGGGTCTTCAGAAAATCGACCAGCCGGGTGAGCATGGAGCGCACTTCGTTCTGGGTGCTGACCATGAGCAGATTGGTCACCGGGTCCACCACCACGACGCTGGGCTTGAAGCTGGTGATCCGTTTGTGGGTCAACAACAGGACCTGCTCGATTCCGCCGTAGGTGGGACGTGCCGCGTGGAATTGCAGGAGACCCTTGCGCACCCAGGGTTCGAGGTCGATGCCGATCGAACGCATATTGCGAATGATCTGCCTCGGTGATTCCTCGAAAGCGAAAAACAGGGCGCGCTCGCCGCGGCGGCAGGCCGCATCCACGAAACATGCGGCACTGGTGGTCTTGCCGGTTCCCGCGGTGCCGGAGGCCAGAATGCTGCTCCCTCGATAGAAGCCTTTGCCGCCGAGCATGCCATCCAGGCGGGCGACACCGCTCGACACACGTTCGGGCGGCGCATCGTGGTCCAGGCCCAGTGAGGAAATCGGCAGAACTGAAATGCCGTGTTCATCGATGAGGAAGGGATACTCGTTGGTGCCGTGGGTCGATCCGCGGTACTTGACTATGCGCAGGCGCCGAGTCGAGATCTCCTCCCGGATGCGATGATCCAGCAGGATCACGCAGTCTGAGACGAACTCCTCGATGCCCTGCCGGGTCAGGCGGTCGGGCTGGTCCCGTTCGGCGGTGATGACCGTGGTCAATCCCTGCTTCTTGAGCCAGTTGAACAGGCGGCGGATTTCGGCACGCAGGACAGTGGGGTTTGGCAGATCGGAGAAGAGCGCCTCAATGGTGTCGAGGACCACCCGCTGCGCCCCGACTCTCGCGACGGCGTCGGCGATTCGAATGAAGAGGCCGTCGAGGTCAAACTCGCCGATTTCCCCCGCTTCGCTTTCCGTGATCGAGACGTGGTCCACGAACAGCTTCTTGTCTGCCACCAGCCGATCCAGGTCGAAACCGAGCGAGGCGACATTCTTGGTCAGGTCGGGGATCGATTCCTCGAACGAGATGAACACCCCGGGTTCGTTGTATTGGGTCGCGCCCCGAACCAGAAACTCCAGGCCAAACAGGGTCTTTCCAGAACCAGCACCTCCGCTGACCAGAGTGGGGCGGCCGCGGGGCAATCCTCCCCCGGTGATCTCGTCCAACCCCTTGATGCCGGTGGATGCCTTCGCGAGGGTCCCGGACGGCGGCTGACTTGTTTTCTTCTTTTGTGCCATATGCGTCGTCCTCGCCTACAGCGGGTTCGCATTGGCTCCGCCATCACTCCGTCCGGGTCGCCCCTACCAAAGGGGCCACTCGGTTCGCCCACTATAGGGCCGCTTCCCTAAAAGAGCCGTAGCCCTCCGACTTCCGCCCCTCTCGTTTCCTTCCCGCCGAAGCACGATCAGGGGGCAGAGCGGTGCGTACCCCCGTAGCGCTACGGAGTCACAAGGCTCGTCCAGGTTCACGTTGATTCCGCAACTTCGGTTCGTCCACGTTGACGCCGGAACGCCGGATCGTTGACGTCGCACCCACCGCCGATCGTTCACGTCGGACCCCGGAGCGCTCGTCACGTCGCCCCTGAGCGCCGATTCGTTCCGTTTCCGTCACCCCGGCGAAAGCCGGGCATGCAGCGTCCGCAGCGGCGGGGTCAAGGAAGTTGCGACTCTCTCAAGTGCGGCCCTGCCCGGTGAGGGCCGCACTTCGCGACCCCGGAAAGGTCTGCATCATGAAACCCGCCGCCGCTCCCGTTGCATCCCCCGCGCCAAGCGTTTCTCTTCACCGTTTTGAGCGCGCAGCCTGCCCTTGGGGCACGCGTACCGACTTGCTCTCGCCTTCCGAGCGCACGTGGTCTGTTGGCTCCCGCTGAAGCGGACCGAACTCTCCGACCAGCTCGACCGCGCCAGCCTGAGCGCGACGTTGAACATTGCTGAGGGCGCGGGCCGTGCGGGCCGTGATCAAGCCCGCCACTACGCCATCGCGCGCGGAAGCGCGTTCGAGTGCCACGCTGTTCTGGACCTCCTCGATCTGGAGGTCGCGCCGCCCAGCAGCCGCGAAGCCCGCGCCGTCCTCCGGATGGCGGTTCTCACCGCGCTCCACGGACCGTCCGTCTGGCATGAACTGTGGCCACGCGTAGTGGCGTTCCTTCCGCCCGGGATCCGGGCGGTCCTTGCCTGCCGTCGGTTGGCCTGGATCTCCCACCTTCGTCGTCCACGCGCACCCGGACCATCGCGCGGATCGGTCTCCAGGCGGCGGACGTGCGGCAGCGGAGCGCGCGCCTGTAAAAGATTCGTCCGTTGACCCATTTGAGTCGTGAGCGTAGCGTCTCGCAGTGGCGGAGATTCTTCGTTCAAGCCTTCTGGTGGCCGTCGCGCTCCTCTTCCTCCCTGAGAGCGGGCGCGCGCAGGAAGCGAGGGGACCGCTGGTTGTCGTGGACGTGCCCTTCCTGGCTCAGACCGAAGACCTTTGCGGCGGGGCCGCGGCCGCGATGGTGCTTCGGTATTGGGGCGTCACCGACATCCAATCCGAGGACTTCGCGCCTCTCGTGGACCGCGCGAAGGGAGGCATCAGCACCGGCGATCTCGTCCACGCCCTCACCTCGCGGGGGGTGTTGGTGCGACCGATCAGTGCCGAGAGTTCGGACATTCTTCGTGAGATCACGAGCGGCCGGCCGGTCATTGCCCTCATCGATGCCGGAGGGGGAGGAAGGCTCCACTATGTCGTGATTGTGGGGTGGGCCTCGGCGCAGGTTCTGTTTCACGATCCGTCTGTGGGTCCGTTCCGCGTGAAGACGGAGCTCGACTTCCTTCGCCTGTGGAGAGCCACGGGCGGATTCGCCCTGGTGGTGACGCCCGGAACGAGCGTGCCTACCGCGCCGGCGCCGCCGGTTCCGACGGCCTTGCCACGAGGCACGACGCCCTGCGATCCACTCGTCAACCAGGCGATTGGGGTCGCCCGCGGCTCCGATCCGGAGTCGGCTGTTCCCCCGCTCCTGGCCGCCACGCAAATGTGCCCAGGCGACGCGCGGGCATTGAGCGCCCTCGCTGGACTGAGATTCCGTCAGGAGCGATGGAAAGAGGCGGTCGAGTTCGCGCGCCGCGCCACGGAGCGAGGCGCCGTCGACGCTGAGGCCTGGCGTCTGCTCGGCGCGAGCCTTTTTCTCTCGGACGAGCCGCGTTCGGCGCTCGACGCCTGGAACCGAATCGAGGAGCCTCGACTCGACCGCGTTCAGATCGAGGGCCTGGTTCGAACCCGTCAGGACGTGGCCACGGCCGTGCTCGGCCTGCGTCCTCGGGATGTGCTGACGAGGCGTTCCCTCGCTTTGGCTCAGCGGCGATTGGCGCAATTACCGACGGCCATCGGCTCGAAGGTAACGTACCGGCCCCTTCCCAACGGCCGGGCTGATGTTGTGGTCTCGGTCGGCGAGACGGGCTTCATAGACCCCTGGCGGATCCTGGTTTTCCGCCTGGCTGTGGAAGCCGTCGCCAAGCGCGAAGGACGGCTCCGGATCAACAGCCCCACCGGGCGAGGCGAGGGCATCGAACTGGGCGGACGCTTCGCCGCGCGACGGCCTTCGTTGTGGGCGTCCATTGAGACACCGCGGCTCGGCGGCCTCCCGGGCGTGGTTTCACTCAGCGGTCTCTGGGACCGTCAGACTTACCGCCCCGACGCGACCGGAGGCGTCCCCGTCACGGTTGAGACCCGGCGCCGGGGCGCGATCGACTGGAGCCATTGGCCCGTGGACTGGGCGCGTCTTGATCTCGGATTTGGGATGGATCGGTTCGATGGTCGGGGAAACTACGTCTCGATCCGCGGGGGCATCGAGACTCGGATGGCGAAGGATCGGGTCGCGATCTTCGGGGATGTGGCTTCCTGGTTGGCGGGGGGTGAGGCGGCAGGCTTCTCGGAGCTTCGAGGCACTGTGGTGTTGCGGACCAGCGTCCGTCCGCGGCGTTTCCTCATCCACGGACGCCTTGGCGCACGGCGAGCGACGAGCGAGTCGCCCCTCGCGGTGTGGCCCGGAGCCGGCACCGGTCCGGGGAGGGACCTGCTGTTGCGCGCGTCGCCCCTGGTGAAGGACGGAGAGCTCGTCGGAGACGCGTTTGGCCGTTCGCTGCTTCATGCAACCGCCGAAGCTGAAGTTACGATCGCGGACCGCGGAGCGGTCCGTCTTGGCGTCGCCGCCTTCGGTGATTGGGCCCGGAGTTCCGACACCATTTTTCAACCCGGCCCGGGGCGGCCTATCTTCGCCTTCGGCGTGGGGCTGCGACTGCAGTTGCCCTCCCAGACCGCCCTTCGAATCGATGTCGCCAAGCGACCCGACCGCGCGGGAGTGGTTCTTTCCGCCGGTGTGATTCCGGCCTGGCCTCGCTAACCGCCGGCCTCGCTCGGGGTCGCGTTGCCCTCGTGGCCGCACGCCCCGCCGGCCCGGGCCGTCGCCACCAACCTTCCGAAGACCTGCCCAAGCACTTTGAGCGCGGCGGCATCGAGGCGGGGTCGTTTCAGCTGATCGCCTCCAAGGGCGGTCGTGCCGGCTCCATCTCGATCCATCAGGTTGCCGATGTCTACGTGGCGAAACTTCCGGAAGGCCGCAGCATCGACCACTCGTTCGCCGCGTCCCGCTCGGGCTGGGTTCAGGTGATCGAAGGCGAGTTGTTCCTGAATGGCGAAAAGCTCGGGCCTGGCGATGGGGCCTCGATCAGCGAGACGCGGCAGCTCCGCCTGAGTGCGGTCCGCGACGCGCACTTCCTCTTTTTCGATCTGACCTAACGATCCCCCCGCAGGGACGGTACGATCACAGCGTCGTGGCCAAGCGGAAAACCGACGCCGAGCGCATCCAGGAGTCCCTGGATGACATCGCTCGTTTTGCCCTGGCCCTGCCCGAGGTGGTCGAGTCCACGTCTTACGGACGGCCCGCCCTGAAGCGCGGCGAGAACCTGATCTTTGCTTTCCGCAAGGATCTCGAGACGCTCGCGCTCGTTTGTGGATTCGAAGAGCGAGCGGCGCTGATGAAGGCCTATCCGGAAGTCTTCTTCATCACCGATCACTACCTCAACTATCCGGCGGTGGTGGTGCGGCTCCTGGCGGCGGACAGGGTTGTTCTGCGAGAGGTCGTCAAAGCGGCGTGGGAAAGGATTGGATCTGTTGAGGCCAAGAAACGCAGGCCGGTCCGCGCCCTAACAAACCGCCGCTAGACTCACGCCTCCTGAAAGGATCGCCTTGACCCAAGCCACAGCCTATGCCGCCTTTGACAAATCCTCCCCCCTCGGCCCGTTCAAGTTCGAACGCCGAGAGCCATTGGCGAACGACCTTCAGTTCGACATCCTTTTTTGCGGCGTGTGTCATTCGGATCTGCACACCGCGAGGAGTGAATGGCCGGGAACGTCTTATCCCTGCGTGCCCGGGCACGAGATTGTCGGCCGTGTCACCAAAGTCGGTGCTGCGGTGAAGACGTTCAAGGTCGGTGATCTGGCCGCCGTGGGCTGCCTCGTCGACTCCTGCCGGAACTGCCCAAGCTGTAAAGCCGGGTTCGAGCAGTACTGCGACCCCTTCGGAATGGTCCTCACGTACAACAGTCCCGACAAGCACATGCCCGGCCAGATGACTTACGGCGGGTATTCGACCCAGATGGTGGTGGACGAGGCGTACTGCCTCCACGTCTCCGACAAGCTGGATCCCGCTGCGGTGGCTCCTCTCCTTTGCGCGGGCATCACGACGTATTCGCCCCTCCGGCACTGGGGCGTCACCAAAGGCAAAAAGGTGGGCATTGTGGGCCTGGGCGGTCTAGGTCACATGGGGGTCAAGTTCTCGCACGCTTTTGGAGCGCACACTGTTCTCTTCACCACGTCGCCTCGGAAGGCGGCGGATGCCAAGCGCCTGGGCGCCGACCAGGTCGTGATCTCGAAGGACGCGGACGCCATGGCGAAGCACGCGGCCTCCTTTGACCTCATCCTGAACACCGTGTCGGCCTCGCACAATCTGGACCCGTTCATCAATCTGCTGAAGCGCGATGGCACGCTGGTTCTGGTGGGCGTGCCGGAGACGCCGCATCCCTCTCCCAACGTCGGCCCCATCATCTTCAGGCGGCGCGCCATTGCCGGCTCCCTGATTGGCGGCCTCAGGGAAACTCAGGAGATGCTCGACTTTTGTGCTGCGCACAACATCGTCTCCGACGTCGAAAAGATCCCGATGCAGAAGATCAACGAGGCGTATGAGCGGATGCTCAAGAGCGACGTCAAGTACCGCTTTGTGATCGACCTTTCGTCCCTCAAAGCCTAGGCCGCTGATTCCAATGGCTCATGGCGGATCGCTCCCCGCAGGAGTACCGTGTACTCGATGACGACACTGAAGGCTCCCCCGAAGAACATTCTGGTTCCGATCGATTTCAGCGAATCGTCGGAGAAGGCGGCCACCGCGGCGTGCGCCCTGGCCCGTAAGACCGGCGCTACCGTTCACCTGCTGCACGCGTACCTGATTCCGGTGGAGTCGGTCGGTCTGGCCCTCACGGTTTCACAGCAGTACGTTGAGCAGTTTGTAAAGGATTCGAAGGCGCAGCTTCTCGAACTGGCCGCCAAGCTTTGTCCGGACGCCACCGCGGGTCCAGTCCTCGTCCTTAGCGGTGATCCTCGTGAGGTGATCACCGAGAAAGCGAAGGAACTGAACGCCGAGTTGATCGTGATGGGCACGCACGGCCGCCGCGGGTTGACGCGGGCGCTGATCGGCAGCGTGGCCGAGAGCGTCGTCCGCACCGCACACTGCTCGGTCTTGATCGTCCGATAACATACTGGGAGCACACTGTTTAGGACCTTCTAGCGTTCTGCGTGGCGTCGCGCGTTAGGCACGAACCACCGGATAGGGGATAATCTGCACGTCCTGCGGGGATTCCCTGGTTCTCTTGCCGGGATTCCCTGCTTCCCCCTCATCCCCTGCAAGAAAGAAGGCCCCGCTTGAGCAACATCATCGCCTCCCGCCGCGGCTTTCTCGGCGCCGCTGCCAGCGCTGCGGTCGGCCTTCTTGCCGCTCGACCGGCTTTCGCCGCCGCCACTGGGCCCCGCCTTCTTCGCTTCAATCATCTTCATACGGGCGAGAAGCTTGCCGTCGAGTACTGGAAGGGTGGCGCCTACGAGCCCGAGGGCCTGGACGTCGTCAACCATCTGATGCGCGACTTCCGGACAGGCGATGTTCATCCGATCGACCCAGCCCTTCTCGATCTTCTGCATGACCTCGCTGGCGTCACGGAGACCGGACGACCGTTTGAGATCATCTCGGCGTACCGTTCGCCGGCGACGAATGCGGCCCTTCGGAGTCACAGCAATGGTGTGGCCAGCGGCAGTCTGCACTTGAAGGGGCAGGCCATCGACATCCGGCTGGCCGACATCCCCCTGCCGCAACTGAAACGCGCCGCCCTCGCTTCACGTCGCGGAGGCGTCGGCTACTACCCCGGGTCCAACTTCGTCCACATCGACACCGGACGGGTGCGAACCTGGTAGCTAGGAAGGCCCCCGTCGCGCCTTCATGAGCGCCTGGTCAAGAAGCGGGTCTTGGCCGTAGATGTCGTCGGCAAAGTGCATGGAGTTTTCCGGCGGGATCACCGTGGCCGTGACGTAGTACAAAACGACTCGAATCGGTCGCGTGAGAGGGACCACGAGCGACGGCGTTCCCGTCGTCATGGCTGCCAGTATCTTCTCGCGGGTCCACTGAGGTTGATCCTTCAGCGCCCACTCGGCGAGAGCCACGGGGTCCTCGACGCGCACACAGCCGTGGGAGAAGTCGCGACGGGTGCGATCGAAGAGTTCGGGCGCCGGGGTGCTGTGGAGGTACACATTCTCGTCGTTCGGGAACATGAACTTAACCTGACCCAAAGCGTTCTTGGGGCCTGGACGCTGCCGTAGTCGCAGCTTGCCCTCGGCGAGGAGACTCACGTTCTGTGAGCTCGGCTCCACTGGTTTGGCATCGTCGCCCTGGCCGTCCACGATCTCCATGTCCTGCCGCGCCAGGTAGCCGCGGTCGCGGCGCAGGATCGGGAGAATCTCCTTTTGTAGAATGGACTTCGGGACGTTCCAGTAGGGCTGGAAGATCAGGTGTTTCATTTCGTCCAGGAACACCGGGGTTTGGTTGAGGGCTTTGCCGACGATCACGCCCATTTCGAAGTTGGGCGTGCCGGTCTCGGGAACGCTGTCCCAGCCCCAGAGCCGAAACATCGGGATATTCACCGCGATAAACGCCCGCTCGCCGAGATGAGGCAACCAGCGCATGCGCGCCATCGCGAGTTCGATCTGGCGGACCCGCCAGCTGAGCGGGACGTTCAGCGCGGCCCAAGTGGTTTGGCCCAGAACTCCGTCGCCAAGGAGACCGTGACGAACCTGGAATCGCTTGACTCCTTCGACCAACTGGCCTTCATACAATCCCGGATTGGTGAGTGGCGAAGCGTCCTTGGGGAGATCGCCCAGGGCGATGAGCCGGGTGCGCAGGATGTCGAGCCCCGGAGCCGTGCCCAAGGGTTTCACAGGTTTGGCCGGAGCCTTGGGAAGCGGCCGGAGCGTGGTGTCGGCTGCGAGCGCCCGATAACGCGGCAGCATCGAACGCAAGCTTCGATACTGCACGAGAGGTGGCGCCATGGAGGCGATCGTCTTCATCACGCGCGACTGAAGGGCCGCATCGCGAACCAGAGCCGGGTAGTCGTGCTCATCGGCCGGAAGCGTCATCAGGAAGCCGATGTCGCGCGGGTCCACGCGGCCGCGATGGAAGTGGCGCAGATAACGCAGCATCGATATGCTGACGCCCACGTCAAAGGACACCACATCGCCGGACCCCCCGGGGGAGCCCGCTTCAAGAGCCTTGCTGAGCGCTGAGAGTTCTTGGGCGCGGTAATCGGCCGGATCCAGGCCCTCGGCTGCCGCATCGTTGAAGGCAGTCAGGGCTTCCCAAGCATTTCCAGTGGGTCGAAAGGCGGCGTCCACCCAAAGCAGCAGCTCGGAAGAAGCCGGGTAGATCCGCGCGAGCGCCTTCCTCTCCTCCGTCGATGGTTCAAGGCTGCTCTCCGGGTCGGCCAGCAATGCCCCGATCGCTACCTTCATTTCGGCGGAGGGCGTGGTCAGAACCGCCGGCGAACCAGGGCCGGGTTTTCCGCAGGCCAGCAGCCCGAGGACAAGGCAAGCGCAGGCGACGCTAGCCAGCGAGGACGGGCCTCCATCTGAGCTGATTGATTTCATCAGCAGACGAAATGCAAGAGCGATGCCAGAGAGATTGACCTCTAGATCACCCCTTTCTTTCGCCGCGAGGGTTGAACGTGAAGGCCCGCGACAAGACTCGATATGCTTCTTTGGCGGCCTCGGTGTCGGCGGGTGGAAGGGCCACCGCGAGCGCCACATAGAGGTCGCCCGCAGGTTGACCGGGAATGCCCTTGCCTTTGAGCCGCATCTGACGGCCCGCCGAGGATCCGGGAGGAATGGTGAGCTGGATGGGACCTTCGGGTGTCGGCGCCTCCACCTTCGCCCCAAGAGCCGCTTCCCAGGGGGCGAGACGCAGATCGACATAGACGTCTCGATCGTCGACCCGGAAAAGGGGATGGGGATTGAACGCGACCTCAAGGTAGAGGTCACCGGCCCGGCCCGTGCCGATTCCGGGGCCGCCCTGTCCGGAAAGGCGCAGATGCTGACCCGCGCGGATTCCCTTGGGAATGTTCACCTCGAGCTTCCGCTCGTGCGCCACCATCTGACCCTGGGCATCATAGGACGGCATACGCAACGAGACGGTGCGGTGGGCGCCACGGTAGGCGTCCTCCAGATCGATCATGATTTTGGCGTGATGATCCTCGCCCTCTGCGTGGACGTTCGGCCGGCGGGCGCCGCTGCCCCGCGGCCTTCGGCCGAAGAGGGCTTCGAAGAAGTCGCTCGGGTCTCCGAAATCGCTGGCGCCGCCGCCGCGGAACTCGAAACCGGCGTCCCAGCCGGGAGCGGGTTTGAAATCCTGTCCCGCCTTCCACTGGCTGCCCATCTGGTCGTAGAGGGCGCGCTTCTCGGGGTCCTTCAGAACCTCGTGCGCCTCGCCCAGTTCCTTGAAGCGTGTCTCGGCGTTTGGTTCCTTGCTGACGTCGGGATGGTACTTCCGCGCGAGCTTCCGATAAGCCGCCTTGATCTCGTCGGGAGTGGCGGTGCGCTTGACGCCCAGGATCTCGTAGTAGTCCTTGAATTTCATCGTCGCCTATACCGTCCGCTTCCGGATGACGGGCATGAGTCCCGATCTTCGAATGCCAGCGTATCTATGATGATGGGAGGTGCTTAGGAAGGGTTGACCGGAGGGGCGGAGTCGCCTTGAGGGATCGGTGCTGGTTGCGGCTGGGGTTTGGCCTCGACCTCACCCAGTTCCTTCATGCACATCCGCACCACCGCGAGGAAGAACGCGGCGACCAGCGGACCGGCCAGCAGACCTACCGGCCCGAAGATGGCGATCCCGCCCAAAAGGGCGAAGAAGATAACGCCGGTGTTGACTTCCATCCGGCCCCGCATCAGATAAGGCTTGACGAAGTTGTCGATCGAGGAAACGACACCGATGCCCCAAATCGCCAGGAACAGGGCCGCCGTGGAGTGACCGGTGAAGAAGAGAATCACGGACGTGGCGACCACGATCGAGCCGGCGCCCACCACCGGAATGAACGCGCCGATAAACGTGGCCGCCGACAGGAGGAGCGAGTGCGGCGCCCCGGCAAGCCAGTAGCCGACCAGCGCGACGAGAGTCTGGACGAGTGCGGTTCCCACGGAACCTACCAGGACCGCGACGGACACATCCCGAAAGTCACCCAGCAGTTCCTTCATCTGATCATCGGTGAGCGGGCTGACCCGGGTCATCCACCTGACCAGCACCGGGCCATCGACCAGCAAAAAGAAGAATCCGACCTGCATCATGGCGATCTGAAAAACCAGACTGCCGGTGGCCAAGAAGAGGTATCCGACGCCGCCGAGAACTTTCCCGGTGAGGCTGCGCACCAGTTCCTCAAGCTGCTGTCCACCGCGGGGCAGACGCTTCATGACTTCGCGGGCGAGGACAGGCATAGGCGGAGGCAGGCTATCCACGACGCCATTGAGGCCTTTCTCCTGGAACGTCACCCGCATCGGCTGAAAGGCATCGTCCGCCTGCTCCGCGACGGCGAGAACGATGCCGACGAGCGGCAGGACTAGAGCAAAGATCACGGCGGCCACAAAGAGCGCGCCGGCGAGCGACCTTCGCTGCCCGAGCCGGGTGGCGAGACGCTCGAACCAGGGGGAAAAGGCCGCGGCCAGGACGGCAGCGGTCAGGAGCGCCTCAGCGAAAGGGGACGCCACGTACATCACCAGGAGGACGGCGAGAACCGCCAGTCCAATCAGAATTCGTCGACCCAGCTCAGTCATGAAGCATTGCCATCAGGGGCTAATTTGAGCACAGGGCCACCGGAGACTCAGGGTGGCGGGGGACTATCGAACCAGCCGGCCGATCATGAAGTAGACGCGAAGGCTTCCGTCGTGGCCCACGCTGCCCCCGGCGAAAAAGGGGCCAAGCAAGGTGTCCGCGGTCAGACCAGCAGTGACGCTCGATTTGAGACGCGCGTCGGAGATTCGGTCGAAGACGCTGCCGCCCTCGACCAGAGCGTCGAAATACATCCGGCCGCCGAGAAGTTTCGGAAGGCGCCCCACCGGAAGCCGGTAGCCCACACTTCCGAGCAGGTACTTCGGACCGCGGAAGGCGTTGGGCGGGAAGGCCCCGAGTCGGAATGGACCGCCCAGGCTGAACTGATAGAGGATCGGCGGCGTGGCTCCGACGGTGACGCCGCCGTCCATGGTGAGAGTGATGATCCGGTCGCCGAAAACCGGGCGCGCCGCCCGCAGCGTCCCCTCGAAGGCGCCAAAACTGCGGGGCGCGTCGGGAGCCTCATGGAACCATTTCGCGGTCGAGGTCAAAAGCACGCCGCGGCTTGGGAGATACGCCGCGTCCCGGCCGTCGTAGTCGAAGCGCGCGTGGAACGCCTGCTCGGCGCCGGCGCTGCGGGGGAGCAAGGGATCGCCCACCCGGGTCACGCTCCGTACGTAAGCGATGTCGTAGCCCACCCGAAACCGCGTGCTGCCCCTGGAATTCCAGCCCAGGTCGAGGCCGGCCCCCCCGCGCTGCCGGCCGTAGATCGCCACGAGTTCACTGTCCGTGTAAAGGTTCTCGCTGGTCCTTGTGAAGCCCGCGCGCGGAGAGAGGAACGCGCCCCCGTGGACAGGCCTTTCCCCGCCCAGAGGCTGATACAGCTCAGTGCCGAAGCCGAGCGTCGAACCAAGCGAGGCGTCGAAGCGCCATTCCGAGCCGAGGCCGGTCACATCGGTCAAGGTAATCCGCGATCCGAGGTTCAGGTTGATGTCCTTGTTTTCGTTATTGACATCGAGCGAGAACCGGACGAACGGCGGGCCATACGACTTGTCGCGGATCTCGATTCCGAGGCCCACCGTCTCCTCCTGGTGCCTTTGCCCGTAGGTCGCGCTGGCATAGCGGCCGAGGCCGATAATTCGATTGAGATCCAGTTCAATTTCCTTCGGGTCCTGCGCCTTTCCGATGTGTCGGCTCAGCTGCTCGGCGATCTGGGCGCCCGCGGCCCTTGAGGCGCCATTCACTTCCACAAACCCCACGGGTGTGTTATCGGGATTTTTTCGCCCTTCCACGCCCGCCCGGTACTTCTCCCAGGCGTTGTCGTCGAGCGCATACGGCAGGAGCGCGTCCTTCTGCGCCTCGGCGGCCTGATACCCGCGGGCCGCGAGCTCGTCGCTCTTCTTGAAGTCGGCGGCGGTCAGACCATCAAGGTCAGGCACGATCACCACGTTCGCCTGTTGGAGTTTCGGTTTCTCCAGTCCCTGCATCATGAGGCTGATCGCGCGGTTGGTGACGCCCCCAATCGTCTCAGCCGGCTTCTCCTCCGCCTTCGGGCCCGTTCTGACCGCGATCACGATGTCCGCTCCCATTTCTCGAGCCACATCGACGGGAATGTTGTTGAGGACCCCGCCGTCCGCCAGGAGTCGTCCGTTCAGTCGGACCGGATCGTATGTGCCGGGGAGAGACATCGAAGCGCGAACGGCGGGCGTGATCGGACCGTGGTCGAACACGACAACCTCGCCCTTCTCCAGGTCGGTGGCGACGCAGCGGAAAGGAATGGGCAGATCGTCAAAGTTTGAAACGCCCGAATAGGGGAGGAGGATTCTGCTTATCCACAGGCTCAGGTGATGACCGGGGTTCAGGCCGCTCTGGAGTCTGAAGCCATGGCGAAGGCCTGCCTCCAGCTTGATCGCATAGTCGCGATCGTCCTCCTTGCGGCGATACGACCTGAGGGCGTAGGGGATATCGGGCCGCAGGATGGTGTCCCAGTCCGCGTACCGGAGGACGGTCTTGATCTCCGCGGCGGATATGCCCGTGGCGTAGGCGCCGCCCATCAGGGCGCCGGTGCTGTTGCCGGCGATCCTATCGACCGGGATGTGATGCTCTTCGAGCCACTGCAGAACGCCCGCGTGAGCTATCCCGCGCGCCGAGCCGCCACCGAGAGCCACGCCCACGCGGGGCCGTGGCGATGGAGCGGTCTCTTGACCCCTGGCGACCGGAGCGGCGAGCGAGAGGGTAAGTGCCCAAACGGCGAGTGCCGCAGGGGTGGAGACGCCCCGTCGGCCCGGGGTTTGCGGATGGCGCTCGTCAGTCCTGCTCTGCATCGCTTCTCCGGGCCTCTGCCTGCGCCGCGCGATTCTATTCCTGGATTTCAGGAACGGATCTCGTTCCGACGACTCAGACGGAAGGCTGAGGGCTAGAATCGACGCCATGGTAAGTACAGAGCATCCTGACCGTCTACGAAGCGAAGACGGGCGCGCTGGTGTACCAGGAGAGGCTGGTGAATTTGATCAGGCCGTCAAAGTACGTCTTCCGACCGTGAGGGTGGGCACGGTGATCCTTCCGAGATCGGCAACGCGCTGATCAGACTCCGGGCAGGCAGAGACAGGCCGAGCGGATCTTCATGTCGGCCTTCTTCCAGGCCGCGGTGAACTGCTTCTCGATGACCGCGGCCTCGGAGCCTCTTCTCTGGAGCCGCAGTGACCGCGCGAGACCGAAGAGGCTCCAGCCGTTTCCGGGGAGCCTGGTGAGGTCTGAGCGGAAGACCACCTCCGCTTCGCCGAGACGTCCCGCCTGCAGAAGGGCCGCCCCGAGCGCATGCCGCACCGGCTGGATCCAGTCGGGTGGCTCGTCGTAACGAAGCTTGTCCTCGCGAACCACGGCCTCGCGCAGGGCGGCGATTCCTTCATCCGCCTTCCCCGAGTGGAACAGGATCTCTCCGTTCATCAGGTGTTCGGCGACATCAAGGAGATCCGACCCGCTGTTGTTTCCGAAAGTAGCCTCCTTCGCCACCCGAGTCCGCGCCTCCGCGAACGCGGCCTGCTCCTTGAGCGCGGCCGGAAAGTCGCCTTTCGCGGCGTAGGACACCGCACGGGCATAGTGCTGGAGGGAGCGGGAGATCGGCACAAAATCCGGAAACCGCGGGCCAGCGAGAATGTCGTCCCAGCGGCCGAAACGCATCAGTACCTCGAGCGGGGCGGCCATGAGACCGTCGGCCCAGGGGTTCTCCTTGAAGAAATCGAGCGGGATGTCCGCCACCATCTCCCGGATCGTCTTCAGCGCGAGCGCGCTTTGGCCCGTCATCATCGCCGCGTACGTGAGCATGTGGTGGTTGTGGGACATGTAGAGACGGTAGAAGCCTTGCTCGGGGGCCTTCGCGGTGTATCGCCGATCCGCCTCGATCGCCTTGGCGTTAGCCACGATCGCTTCCTGCCACCGCCCGCGCCGCACGTCGATGTGGGACGGCATGTGGACCAGGTGGCCGAGGCCGGGTTGGAGGTCGCGGAGCGCATCGGAAGCGCGATCGGCTCGCTCCGGATGGGGCGAGGCCTCGACCGCATGGATCAACAGGTGATTGGCGAACGGATGTTTCTGGTCGATAACGAGGACGGAATCGATGGTGGCCGTGAGTTCCTCCGTCCCCGGCTGTGGTTTGCCGTCGGGCAGCCACAGGTCCCAGGGTCGAAGGTTGGCGAGCGATTCGGCGAAGAGCGCGCCAACGTCGGCATCCTTCGGATACGCGTTCCAGACTGAGCGCATGGCCAAGGCGTACGCCTGATTGAGCCCGGCGCGATCCGTGGGCTGAGGATCGGCGTAGCGGGACGAGAGGGCTTCGATCATCGCCCTCTCGACCGGGCTCGCGCCTGGGGCGAGCGTCCGAGCCTTGGCCAGCGCCTCGAATGCCTCCTTTTCACGCTCCTTGGGCACGGCCATGTTGTTGATGTGGGGCCCGTTCGCGAGGGCGATACCCCATAGAGCCATCGCGTTTTTCGGGTCGATTTCGCTGGCGCGCCGGAACGCGCGGATCGCCTCGTCGTGGTTGAAAGCGTAGAGAAAAGCGAGACCCTGATCGAAGTATGCCTGCGCCTCGGGAGACGTAGTCGTGACCTTGCGGGAATGACCCCCGAGCCCTTCGTAACGCGGGACCGCCGAAGCCTCGGAGGCGCCCTGAGCCGCGGTTTCCCGGGGATTCGCCAACTGGAATGCGGCCGATAAAAGTGCGGCTAGCCGGGTGGGGACCATGGTGAACCTCGCTGCAGGAAAACGGGTGATTGGCGACGGCGGAGATTCTACTGAGCCCAGGCCGCACTTTCGTCTCAAAGCCGAAGACACCTGCAATCACGCCAGTTTCAGGAACCGCCTGTGCTCCCGGTTGTGTCGAGGTCAAGGATCGTCGCCATCAGGACGTCCGCGCCCTGCGCGATTTCGTTCCACCGGGAGAGTTCGCGGGGCGAGTGAGAGATGCCGCTCACACTGGGGACGAAGATCATGCCCATCGGGCCGAGGGTGGCGATGGCCTGCGCGTCGTGGCCGGCGCCGCTCGGGAGCCGCATCGTCTTGAGGCTCAGGCTGGCGGCGGCTTTCTCGATGATTGCTTGAATGGCCGGCGTCGCCCGGGCGCCCTCGTGGCGGCTCGTGAATGCCACCTCGACTTCAGTATTCGTGGCCTTCGCAATCTCGGCGCAACGCTGTTTCAGGGCAGCGCCGAGACGCGCGACCTTCGCGCCGTCGAGATCCCGGAACTCGACGGTCATCACCACGTCGCCCGGCACCACGTTGGGCGCGTTGGGCTTGAGGGCCAGCTGACCCACGGTTCCCACCTGCGCGCCGGCCTCGCTGTTCGCGATCTGCTGGACGGCC
>JANLWV010000205.1:0-2399 GCA_031364765.1 Vicinamibacteria bacterium | reverse complement strand
TCATGACGTCCTCCTGGGAGCCTGCCGGGCGAGATCTCGCGATGGCCCCGTCGCGGCAAATACTACGCCCGTTCCGGCTGGCGCCGGGCAGGGTCTCGCCGAGTCCCTGCACATTCAAAACCATGGGCGGCGACCGACGTTGACCCTTGCTCTCCCACAAGATAGCGTCTCGCGCAGACCCCTCCCATGCCCCGAAACGTCCACGACAACATCCTCGACGCCATCGGCCACACGCCGCTCATCCGGCTGAATCGCCTCACCCGCGACGTCAAGGCCACGGTTTACGCGAAAGTGGAGAGCGTCAATCCGGGCAACAGCATCAAGGACCGGATGGCGGTCCGGATGATCGAGGACGCGGAGCAGAAGGGCCTCCTGAAGCCGGGCGGCACCATCATCGAAGGTACTTCCGGCAACACCGGCATGGGCCTCGCCATCGCGGCCATCGTGAAGGGCTACAAGTGCATCTTCACCACCACCGACAAGCAGTCGAAGGAGAAGGTCGACGCCTTGCGCGCGTTTGGCGCCGAGGTCATCGTGTGCCCGACCGACGTCGATCCCGAGGATCCGCGGTCGTATTACTCAGTTTCGTCCCGTCTGGTGAGAGAAACCCCGAACGGCTGGAAGGCCAACCAGTACGACAACCTATCGAACACTCAGGCCCACTACGAAACGACGGGCCCGGAGATCTGGGAACAGACCGAGGGAAAGGTCGACCACCTAGTCGTGGGTGTCGGCACTGGCGGCACGATCTGCGGCGCGGGCAAATACCTAAAAGAGAAGAAGCCAAAGGTGAAGTGCTGGGGCATCGACACCTACGGCTCAGTCTTCAAGAAGTACAAGGAAGACGGCGTCTTCGACAAGCACGAGATTTATCCCTATGTCACGGAAGGCATCGGCGAGGATTTCCTTCCCAAGAACGTGGACTTCTCGGTCATCGATCATTTCGAGAAGGTGACCGACCGCGACGCCGCCATCTACACCCGCGAGATCGTCCGGCAGGAGGGCATCTTCGCGGGGAACTCCGCGGGGTCGGCCATCGCCGGCCTTCTCCAGCTGAAGGACCGGTTCAAGGTCGGGGAGACGGTGGTGGTGATCTTCCACGACCACGGCACGCGTTATCTCGCCAAGATGTTCAACCCCGAGTGGATGCGCGCCATGGGCTATGAGACGGTCGAAGGCCCGACCGCGCGTGACCTGGTGAAAAACAAGAGCGTTTCCGATCTGGTGGGCGTCGAAGTGACGGACACCGTCGAGCAGGCCATAAGGCGCATGACCGAGAACAACTTCTCGCAGATCACGGTGAAGCAGGACGAACGCATCGTGGGCTCGCTCAGCGAAACCCACGCCTACGCCTGCATGGTTCAGAAACCCGGCATCCGCCAGGAGCCGGTGAGCAAGGTCATGCAGAAGGCGTTCCGGTTCATCGACATCGACACTCCGGTGACCCTGCTCGCCTCCATGATCACGCCCGAGAATCCGGCGCTGCTGGTACGCGACTTCCCCGCCGGCAAGACCTACATCCTCACCGGCTCGGACGTCCTCACCGCGATCTGACCGTCATCGCGAACCCGTGTCATTGCCAAGGCCACAGCGGGCGCGGCTATCATCCTCTCCCGTCGCCTTCCCGATGACCTGGAGAAATGACATGAGATTGATTCCTTCGTGCCTTGCCGTAGCGTTGTTGTTTCTGCCGATTCGGGCCAGAAGCGCCCAGCAGGACTTCTCGAAGGTCGTAGTCACGGCCACCAAGCTGGGGGAGGGCGTGCATGTGCTGTTTGGGGCGGGCGGGAACATCGGTGTCTCGTCCGGAAAGGACGGGGTCTTCCTGATCGATGATCAGTACGCGCCGCTGACCGCCAGGATCCGCGCCGCGGTGGAGGGGATCAGCGACAAACCCATCCGCTTCGTTCTCAACACGCATTGGCACGACGACCACAGCGGGGGCAACGAGAACCTGGGGGATGCGGGCGTCATCATCGTGGCCCACGAGAACGTGCGGAAGCGGATGAGCGTCGAGCAGTTCCTCGAGGCCTTCGGGCAGAAATTCCCCCCGTCGCCGGAGGCGGCTCTTCCCGTGGTCACTTATGCCGATTCCGTTTCCTTCCATCTGAACGGCGAAGAGATCCACTGCTTCCACCTGCCTCCCGCCCACACCGACGGCGATTCCGTCGTGCACTTCAAGAAAGCCAACGTGATTCACATGGGGGATCTCTTTTTCAACGGGCTCTATCCCTTCATCGACGCAGATGCCGGCGGGTCCCTCGAAGGCATGATCGGGAACGCGGACCGCATCCTGAGCCTGGCGAACGACTCGACCCAGATCATCCCGGGGCACGGACCGATGGCGAAGAAGGCCGACCTCAGGGCGTTCCGCGACATGCTGGCCGGGGTTCGAGACA
>JANLWV010000176.1:0-8988 GCA_031364765.1 Vicinamibacteria bacterium | reverse complement strand
CGACCAGGCGCTCTTAAAGCTGCCGACGGGTCATTTCATCACCGAAGACCGCAGAGTGGCTCTGCCGCCAAAGTCCGAGGTCTACTCGGACATCGAATCCCTCATGAACCACTTCAAGCTGGTCTACGACGGCATCGTGGCCGCGCCCGGCGAAGTTTACGGCTACTGCGAGGGTGCTAACGGCGAGCTTGGCTACTACATCGTGAGCGACGGAAAGAAGCACCCGGCCCGGGTGAAGGTGCGCCCGCCCTGCTTCAATATCTACCAGGCCTATCCGCAGATGATCAAAGGAAAACTGATCGCCGACGCGGTGGCCATGATCGGCGGCCTGAACGTCGTTGCCGGCGAGCTCGATCGGTAAAAAACCATGACCAAGTGCACTATCGACGGAAAAGAAATCGAAGTAGCGTTCGGCACGTCCGTCATTCAGGCGACTGACCAGGCGGGCGTGCGCGTGCCGCGCTTCTGCTATCACGACGACTTGCAGGTGGATGGCAATTGCCGCATGTGTTTAGTCGAAATCGAGAAGTTCCCGAAGCTTCAGATCGCCTGTGGGACGCCGGTCAGCGAAGGCATGGTGGTGAAGACCCAGGTCACGAGCGAGAAAGCAAAAGAAGCGCAGAAGAACACCCTCGAGTTCCTCCTCGTCAACCATCCGATCGACTGCCCGGTCTGCGATCAGGCCGGCGAGTGCTACCTGCAGGATCAGTACATGGAGAACGGGCTCCATGATTCGCGGACGCTCCTCGAGGACAAGATTGCGAAGCGCAAGCTCGTCGACCTCGGTCCCATCCTGCTCGACGCCGAGCGCTGTGTCGTCTGCTCGCGCTGCATCCGCTATGAGCGAGAGGTCACCAAGACCAACCTCCTGGAGTTCGTGAACCGCGGCGGATCGACGCAGATCTCGACCTACAACGGCGGACCCATCACCCACGAGTACGCCGGCAACCTCGCGGATGTCTGCCCGGTCGGCGCCCTCCTCTCAACCGACTTCCGGTTCAAGATGCGGGTCTGGTTCCTCAAAGAGACCGACTCGGTGTGTCCGGGTTGTTCGACCGGCTGCAACATCACCATCGACCATCGCGACGGCGAGGCCTATCGCTTCCGGCCGCGTCGGAACGTCGAAGTCAACAAGTCGTGGCTTTGCGATCCGGGCCGGGATCTTTACAAGATGATCGGGACGCATCGTGTCACCACCGCCCACCGGGCCGGCGGCGCCATCGCCGCCCAGACTGAGATCCTCGACGAGGTGGTTTCGAAGCTTCAGTCGGCCAGCGCCAACTCCGCCTTCCTGGCCACCCCACGGGCGAGCAACGAGGACGCGTTCACCTTCAAGAAGCTCGCCCTTGCCGTGGGCGGTCGACTCGATTTCCGGGTTGGGAATCCTCAGGACAAGGTCAAGGTCCGGAAAGACCAGATCCTTCAGCACGAGGATCGCCACGCCAACACTCAGGGTCTCATCGATCAGGGCCTCGGTGTGACTGGCGTCGAAGCGCTTTTGAACGACTGCAAGGCTGGCAAGGTTCAGGTGCTGCTCCTTCAGGACGGCGCTCTGTTGAAGAACCCAGGCGTTGCCGAGGCCGCGAAACACGTGGACTACGTGGCGGCGATGGTCACTCACCAGGGCCCGCACCTGGCCGCCGCCCACGCTCTCATCCCGGTTGCGATGTGGGCGGAGACGGATGGCACGTTCACCAATTACGATCAACGCGTCCAAAGGTTCAAGCGGGCCTTCGAGGCTCCAGGCGAAGCGAAGCCGCGATGGGAGACGGCACTCGACTTGCTCGCCAGGCTAGGTAAGCCGTTGAATGCAGCCACCGCCTCGGACGTGTTCGCCCTCATGGCCGTAGAGACCAAGGCCTACGCCGATCTCACCCACCGCATCCTCGGTCCGATGGGTCGGGTGGCCGGCGATCGAACCAAGGCCCAGGCCACGGCCTAAGGCATAAGGAAGAGACGAAGCACCATGGCCACAAGCGTCATCACCGTCAACCGCGACACCCGTCCCGGCGTCTATCCCATCTTCTACGGGATGTGGCTCACCCTCCGCAACATGTTGGAGACCCTCTTTGTGAAGGGCCGCTCCGCCACCATCGAGTATCCCGAGAAAAAGCGCAACATCTCCGGCCGCTACCGCGGCGTTCACCTGCTCACCGCCCGCGAAGACGGCACGCCCAAGTGCGTCGCCTGCTACATGTGTGCCACGGTGTGCCCGGCCGAGTGCATCTACATCGAATCGGGTGAGCGCCCCGAGAAGAAGATCGAGAAGTACCCCACGCGCTTCGAGATCGACCTTCTCCGCTGCGTTTTCTGCGGCTTCTGCGTCGACGCCTGCCCCGAAGAGGCGATCCTCATGAGTCGCGAGAACGACCTCGTGGGAACCTCGCGGGCCGAGCTCATCATGGACCGCGATCAGTTGATGAACCGCGGGAAGCTCGCCGAAGTGGGCCGGGGTTACCACCCGACCGATCATGACGTCCGCCGCCCGGTCCGCATCGCCGCCCTGGAGAGACTGGAGTCCGAGCACGGCATAGTGCCCGGCATGCCGAGCCGCTCCTAGTTCTTTACCGACCAGCTGTTTCAGCCTCGCGGTTCAGAAACCGTGTGTGTTCGCGCTCGAGAACCCGTGACTTCAGGTTTGGGGCTTACCGCCATTCGAAGACTACAATGGCGAGAATCGACGATGCCTCTGTGGACGGCGGAGGTTTCCGACCGGCGCCCCGCGTGACGCCTAGAAAACCACCAATTGAGGAGAGTTCATCCATGTTCCGCAAGCTTCTTGTCGTGGCGATAGCACTTCTGGTTTCGACCAGCGCCTTTGCCCAGTCCCAAGCCATGAACGGTCTTATTGAAGGCGTCGTCAAGGATTCATCCGGAGGCGTTCTTCCGGGCGTGAACGTCACCGTAACCAACACCACCACCGGCGAGACGAAGACCTTCGTCACCGATGCCTCCGGCAACTATCGAGCCCCCTTGCTTTCGCTCGGCGAGTACAAGGTGCGGGTTGAACTATCCGGTTTCAGGGCTTACGAACGTGCGGGCTTCTCCTTGTCTGCCGGCGACAGCGTGGTGGTGAATGCGACGCTCGAGACCGGGGTCATGACCGAAACGGTCACGGTCACCGGAGAAGCGCCGATCGCCAGCCCGGGCAAGATCGACATCGGTCGCACCATCTCCGAGGCGGAGATCAAGAATCTTCCGCTCGTCTCCCGCAATCCCTACAACTTCGCGTTCCTTCAGCCGAACGTCACGGGCTACGAGAACAACGAGTTCGGCGCCGCCCGCATCAATGGCAACGGCTCACAGATGCACGTGAACTACCAGATCGACGGCAATACCAACACGGAAAAGGATCGCGCTGGCCTGCGCCTGTTGCCGGTCTCCGAGATCGTGATCAAGGAAGTCAAAGTCGTCACCAGCGGTTTCGCCCCCGAGTTCGGTCAGACCACGGGAATGGTCTACAACGCGATCACCCCTTCAGGCGCTAACGACCTCAAAGGAACGGTGAGTTTCCGGATCCGGCGCAAGGACTTCTCGAACACGCCCTTCTACTTCACCGGAACGCGGAAGCCAGACACCCACGTCAACAACACGACCTTCACCCTGGGCGGGCCGATCCGGAAGGACAAGACCCACTTCTACGTGGGTTATGAGTATGTGGACCGTGACCTGTCAGCTGACCGCATCATCTCGCAGTCGGTTCAGGACAACTTCGCCGCCGTCGGCCTGACCGCCGCCCAGGCGGTGGGGGCGGGCGTCATTCCCGCCAAGCAGAACGTTCACTTTGCCATCGCGAAGATCGATCATCAGTTGAATCCGTCCCATAAGCTGTCGATCCGCGAGTTCTGGTTCAAGAACGATTCCCCCTTCAACGTCGGCGGCGGGGCCACCACCATCCAGCGGGCCACCGACTTCGCCGACAAGATGAACACCGTGTCGGCTCAGCTCGTATCGCAGCTCGGCGGGACTCGCCTGAACGAACTTCGTGTCCAGTTCGCAAAGCGCGACCAATCGCGTCTGGCGAGCGACACGTCGATCACCGGCCCGGCCATCAACATCACCGGATCCCAGGCCATCAACTTCGGCTCCCCGCTCGATGGCACGGCCAGCCATGGTTTCGTGTTCAAGACCCACATTTTCCAGATCGTCGACAACTTCTCCTGGACGGTGGGCAAGCACAGCCTGAAAGCCGGCGTCGATCTCCAGACCATCGCCGACGACCGCGTGAACACTCTCCGCGCCCAGTACACGTTCACTTCCGTAGCCGCCTACAACGCGGCGAAGAACGGGACCGCTCCGAGAGGCTATTCCTCCTACACCCAGGACCTGGGCGACCCGACGGCGTCCTACAACACCAAGTTCATCGGCCTTTTCCTGCAGGACGACATCTGGCTCTCGTCGCGGGTCAAGCTGCTCTACGGGGTCCGCTACGACCTGTTCGATGTGCCCGAGTCGCGGGTGTTCGCCGCCAATCCGCTGTCCGCCTCCTTCAAAGACGACAAGAACAATCTGGCCTTCCGCGCCGGCTTCTCCTGGGCCCTCGACAGCGAAAACAAGACGGTTCTTCGCGCGTCCTCGGGCATCATGTATGAGACGCCGCAACTGAACACGTACGAGGACGCCATCCTCCGCAACGGCGACCCCAAGTCGTACACCTTCACCGGCGGGCCCACGGTGCAAGGCGCCCCCGCGTTCCCGGCCACGATCTCGGCCGCCTCGGCGCCGAAGCAGGGTGTCGCCGCCGTCGC
This sequence comes from Vicinamibacteria bacterium, assembly GCA_031364765.1. GTDB lineage: Bacteria > Acidobacteriota > Vicinamibacteria > Fen-336 > JAGNNV01 > JAGNNV01. The sequence continues at coordinate 4,240 of JANLWV010000176.1, read as the reverse complement.
CGCGGACTTCAACACCCAATGGGCGCTGCTGTCCAACGTTCAGATCGAGCGGGCGCTCAGCGACGACCTGTCCGTGAGCCTTGGCTATATCAACTCCCTGGGTCGCAACATGCCGGTCGTGATCGACACCAACCTAACCGCGACCGCCGCCTCGCTGGCTGACGGAAGGCCCATCTACTCGTCCACCCGGCCGAACGCCGTTTTCAACGCCATCGACGTGCTTCAGTCCATCGGCAAGGGCACGTACAACGCTCTGACCATGACCATGAACAAGAGGATGCGCAAGGGCTGGCAGATGCAGGCGAACTACACCCTCGCCAAGAGCACCGACAACGCGCCGTTCCCCGCCTACGTCCTCGCCACCGGCGACGACCGCGCTTCCGATCCTTCGAATCTCGATCGCGAGAAGGGGGTGGCCCCGTTCAACCAGACCCATACCTTTGCCCTCTCAACGTTGCTGCAGCCGAAGGTCGAAGGGTCGCTCGCCCCCATCCTGAACAACAACCAGCTCGGCGTCATCATCCAGGCCAACAGCGGTTTGCCTTTCAACATCCGCACCAACCGGGATCTCAACAACGACGGCAATGCCGCGAACGACCGCCCGCTCGGAATCGGCCGCAATACGGGACGGTTTGGCAAGGTCATCAACGTCGATGCGCGGTACGTCCGGTTCATCAACTTCGGCAAGCGGCGCCTGGAAATCTTTGGCGAGGCGAAGAATCTGTTGAACAAGCTCAACATCTCCGGCGTGAATCGCGTGGTCGCCACGGACGCTCTCGGGAATCCGACGGTCGCTATCCCATCGACCATCATCCAGTGCGGCAGTCCGGCGATTACGCCCTGCGCTACCGCAGCCTACGATCAGCGCAGTCTGCAGATCGGCGCCAAGATCTCGTTCTAGGTCGAGGCGTCGAACCTACTTCGTAAAGAGGTAGTGCCGCAGGAAGCTGGTGGTGCGATTCCAGGCGTCGTTCGCGGCGTCCCTTCGATAGCCTTTCCACGGGTTGTTGGGATTGGCGAAGGCGTGGGGCGCTCCGGTGTAGATCTTGAGATCGATCGTCTTTCCGGCTTTCTTGACCGCGGCCTCGAACTCTTTGGCCTGGGCGGGTGAGGGACCCTGATCGTCACCTCCAAAGTTGCCAAGGATGGGCGCCTTGATCCTCGCGATGGACGCTGGATCCGTCGGAGGCGCCCCGTAGTAGACCACGGCGGCCGCGAGGGTTGGCTCCTCGATCGCCAGGGTCAATGAATTGCGACCCCCCATGCACCAGCCGACCGAGGCGATCCTCGCCTTCAGGACATCCTTCCGACCGGCCAGAAGCGCAAACGCCGCCTTCATGTCACGCGTCTGCCGGTCGACCGGCGTCCCCATCATCAACTGGTGAGCCTCCTCCGCGCTCGCTGTGACCTTGCCGCGGTAGAGATCGACAGCGAGTGCGGCATAACCCTCTTTGGCCAGGGCGCGCGCCTGGTCCTTCACCCAGGCGTCGAGACCCCACCATTCGTGCAGCACGATGACGCCGGGGAAGGGTCCGGTCCCGTCGGGTTTGGCAAGGAAGGCCGAGACCGTTTCGGTCCCGCTCTTGAAACTGACGGTTTCCTCGGCGGCGAATGAAACCGAGGCGGCGAGCAACAACGAAGCGAGCGTGGCGATGTGTTTGATTGGGAAGGTCTCCTGAGGTTCTTGGATTTGTGGTGGAGGTGAGCTAGGTTTTTCCGGGGCTCAGAACGAGAAGGACCTGGCCCCTTCCGGGACGCACATTGTCTTCGCTCGCGATCGGGTCCCGCGGATCCTTGGTCATGGGGTCGCCGTCACGGTCGATTCGGGCATCCAGACGCACGAGACCAGGGAGCGACTCACCCGCCATCGAATCCTGGTCCGAGAGTGTGACCGTGATGGGGAAGTTCATGGCCGGAACCCGTTTCACCGCCACCGGGGGGCCGGTCTCAAAGCCGGCTTCACGCACAATCACAAACAGGATCGCGCCCGCCGGAACGGTGACGCCCCTGGGGAGGTCGACGACCACCACCATCCCCGAGGGGGATGACCCGGCGGTCCCGTCCGGTTTGGGCGCCGCTAAAACTTCAGGATGCTCCGCCTCGACCCCTGGGCCGCTCTTGTCGTCGGCCGCGCTGGTGATCTGAGCGAACACCCGGGCCAGTTGCTCCTTGTCCTCTGGAAACTGCCTCTGCCCGTCCTGAATCGCCTGCTCCGCGCCCTTGCGATTCCCGAGCTGAATACGCGCGATCGCAAGATGGATGTAGGCGTCCTCGATCTTCGGGTCCTTCTTGATGGCCTCGAGCAGCATCGTCTCCGCCTGGTGAGCCTGTCCCATGGCGACGCGGACCAGCGCCTGATACGTGAGGGCGTGGGGCTGGCCGGGCTCGACCTCGAGCACCGCCTTGGTCTGATCGAAGACCTTCATCAGATCCCGCCGCTGCAGATAGGCCCGCGTCAACTCGATTCGCAGCGCGACGTCTCGGGGCGCCTTCCGCACCGATTCTTCGAGCGCTGCCAGCCCGGCATCGTCGGTATGGGATGGCTCTGTCCCGCCCGTGGTCGAGCCCATGGTGTTTCCACCGGTGGGTGACCCGCCCTCGGACCTCTCTGAAGCGCCCCGAGAGGCGAAGAAGACGAGACCCCCAAGGATCCCCATGGTGAGAACCCCATACATGAAGCCGAGCCACGGCGACGTCTGGCGCGCAGAGGGCCCGGGCGCGGCCGCCTGTTTCGGAACCGGGGCGGGATCAGCCGCGCGGCTTTCAACGGGGGACTCCATCTCCTTCAGAACTTGGGCCGCTTCGAGTTCGATTCGGGCCCTCTCCTCCGGACTCGTTCCTTCAGCGAGGCGTCGAATGAGAGCGTCGTACCGCCGCTGGAGGTCGGAAGCGTGGGAGGATGCCCGCGCGGGCTCGGATGAGGGGGGTGGGTTCCGGCGCCTGGATCGCGCCACCACGACCGCTCCGAAAACCGCACCCAGAGCGAGCACAACTACCGGGGGGGTCCAACTGAAATCCGCGGCCAAGGGCTTGTCCTCGTGTTCTTGCGCTGGTTACGACGATGTTCCGGAATCGCGGCGGATGCGCTCCAGGTACTTGGCGAGGGAGGGATCCGCATCCGTCCCGGCCGAGCGCACTTCCGGCCTGGTCGCCACGGGCACGGGCTGCCGCGCCTTGCGAAACACAAGCAAGGCCCCGCCCAGCAGCACCAGAGCAGGAAGCATCCAAAGCACCCAGTTCAAGCCGCGCATTGGCGGTTCCAGCCGGACGAACTCGCCATACGACCTCTCGAAGTAGGTCAACACCTGGTCTTCGCTGTAGCCCTTCGCCACCAGGTCGCGGACCTGTCCGCGCATCTTGGTGGCCATGCCAGCAGGGGAGTCGGCGATCGAAACCCCCTGACAGACCGGGCACCGGAGTTTCGCCGCTATGTCCGCGGCCCGGGCGTTGATCATCGATTCGCCTGGTTTGGCGCCCTCGGGCCGGCCCAGGACGGCGATTACGTCCGTGTCGAGGTCCCCCTTCGCGCGGTTGGGCTCGCCCAGGATGTCGACCCACTCCGCGTCCGGTCTCGGCTTCCCCTGGGCGGCGACCCTGGAGAGCGGGCTTGCCCCGGCCAGACCCACCGCCAGGGCCATCGAAACCAGCGCCCGCCGTCGAAGGCCGGCCTTCATTTTCGAGCCGCCGCCAGTTTTTCTCGAAGGGTAGGTTCATCGAGAGGGCCCACGTACTTGTCGGTGATCGTGCCCAATGAGTCGATGAAGTAAGTCTCCGGAACCCCGTAGATCCCGAAGGCAATGGCGGCTTTTCCGTCCTCGTCGGCGTAGGACGGGTATGCGGTTCCCCTCTGAGCCAGAAACGCGCGCGCGTTCTCCACGCTGTCCTCGTAGACAATGCCAAGAAACGCCACGTCCGGATTGGCTCGCGCCCCCACGGTCAACGAGGCGTGCTCCTGAATGCACGGGATGCACCAGGTCGCCCAGAAGTTCACCACCACCGGTCGGCCGCGAAGTGAAGACAGCTGCAGCGAACGGCCGCCCTCCAGTTCTCGCACGAGCACATCGGGAGCAGGCTTTTGAAGGAGCGGGGACACAATCGCGGTGGGGTTCCGATCGATGTTCAGGAGCAGGAGGCCGAGAAGGGGCGTGGTCACCGCAAGTCCGACCGCGAGCACGCCTTTGTTCATGGTTCCGATTTCGGTCCTTCGGGTCCGCGCCTTCAGCGCACGGGTTCGGCTTGA
>JANLWV010000163.1:0-2965 GCA_031364765.1 Vicinamibacteria bacterium | reverse complement strand
CCGCGTTTCCGGCGGTGTGGCGGGTGGAGTCGTGGGGGGAATCGCCGGGGGAAGGCCGGCCGCGCCGCCGGCGCCCGCAGCGACCGCCGCGCCGTCACGTGACGTGAAGTTCATGACGCCGCTCGAAGGGCCCGCCGACGCTTCCCGCGACGCCTCGGGCGCCGCGTCTGAGGCGGAGATGGCGGAGTCGCGTTCGCCAGCGGTGGCGGCTCGGAAGTCCAATGAGGTCTCCTCGCCGGAGGTCGATCGGCTCCGCGTGCTTGGATATGCCGGTGCCCGCCGTGCCGACCAGCCGGTCCCGCCACCGGCGGCGGCGCCACGCGACATGTTCTTTGAAGCGAAGGGGACCAACCCCTTCATCGTGACCGAAGAGGATCCGCAAGCGACGTTCGGTCTCGACGTGGACACCGCGTCCTACACCCTCACCCGCAACTACCTGAACCGCGGCACGCTCCCCCCGGCCGCGGCGGTGCGAGTCGAGGAGTTTATCAATGCTTTTCCGAACAATGTCGCGGCCGATCGCGGCGGCCTTCGCGAGTCGGCCTTCGCGGTCCGGGTCGACGGAGCGCCTAACCCTCTGCACCCGGGTTACCACATCCTGCGGGTCGCGATGAAGGCGAAGGAAATCGATCCGCGCCAGCGAAAAGCCGCGCACCTGACCTTCGTGATCGATGTGTCGGGCTCGATGGCGAGAGAGGACCGCCTCGGCCTGGTGAAGCGAAGCCTCGCTCTTCTCGTGGACAAACTCGACGAGCGCGACAGCATCGGGGTGGTGGTCTACGGCAGCAACGGACGACGCGTCCTGGCTCCGACCTCGGCCGGGAACCGCGACCGGATCATGGCCGCCATCAACCGGCTCACGCCGGAAGGCTCGACCAATCTTCAGGAAGGCCTCGACCTCGGCTACGAAATGGCGATGGAGTCGTTCACCCGCGGAGCCAGCAACCGCGTGGTCCTGTGCACCGACGGCGTCGCCAACACCGGCCAGACCGAAGTCGACACTCTCCTCTCGCGAATCCGCTCGGAAACGAAGCGCGGCGTCGACCTGATGGCCCTCGGCTTCGGCATGGGCAACTACAACGATGCCCTGTTGCAGCGCCTCGCCGATGAAGGCAACGGTCAGTATGCATACATCGACGACCTCGACGAAGCCCGCGCCTTCTTCCTGCGCAAGCTGACGAGCGTCCTCGAAGTGGTGGCTCGCGACGCGAAAGCCCAGGTCGAGTTCAACCCCGCGCGGGTCGAGCGATATCGTCTTCTCGGTTACGAGAAGCGCGACGTCGCCGACCGCGATTTCAGGAACGACGCGGTGGACGCGGGCGAGATCAACTCGGGCCACAGTGTGACCGCGCTCTTTGAAGTGAAGCTCAAGGGCGGCGCGGACTCAGGCAGAATCGGCACGGCGCGGATCCGTTACCAGACCGGTCCGCGGAGCGAAGGCGTCGAGTTCTCGCGCGAGATCGCGGACGAGGCGGTGGTGAGGAGCTTCGACAAGGCCTCGCCGGCCTTCCGAACCGCGTATGTCGCGGCCCGGTTCGCCGAGCACCTCCGCCAGAGCTACTGGGTGAAGGACGAGTCTCTGGCCTCGCTGCAGAGCCTGGCCGACGAACTGCCCGAAGCGACCCAGACCAACGAACTCGCCGACCTGATCCGCAAGGCGGTGAAGCTGCGGAAGCCGCAAGTCAGAGAAGACGGGCAGGAGGGAAGTTCACTCCGCCCGCTCGGCGATCGGGGCCAGAGCGGAACGAACGACCTTGCCCACCGCATTGCGGGGTAAGGCCTCGACGCAGCGGATGCGCTCCGGCTGTTTGAACACCGCGAGCCCGGCCCCGCGAAAGAGGTTCTGAATCGACTCGATCGATACAAGGGCGCCACGGTTCTTCGGCACCACGACGGCGCAGATCCGCTCGCCGAGAATCGCATCCCGGTAGCCGATGGCGGCCGCCTCGGCGATCTCTGGATGCTGAGACAGCGTGATCTCAAGCTCTTCCGGCGCGATCTTGACGCCACCGCGGATGATCAGCTGCTTCAACCGGCCGACGAAACGGTAGTAGCGCAACTCATCGCCCTCGCCCGCGATTTCGAACAGGTCGCCGGTGTGGAACCACCCGTCGGACGTGAAGGCCGCGGTCGTGAGCTGGGGCGCTTTGAAGTAGCCGTCGAAGACGGTTGGCCCGCGGATCTGCATCTCGCCCGGGTGGCCGGCCTCGAGGATCTCTAGGCCGCGGTCGGGGTCGATCAGCCGTGTTTCGATGGCGGAGGCCACCCGCTGCGGCCAGGTGATTTCGCGGCGTCCGAACCGCGGAAAGAAGCGAGCGCGCCGTTCCGGATCCGGAGCTTCCGCGGCGCCGCTGCACAGCGACATGCCTTCGTTCGAGCCGAACATGTTGACGACCTCGATGCCGAAGCGGTCATGAAATCCTCGAATCATGGCCGGGTCGAGCGGCGCCGATCCGGACCCGATGCAGCGCAGGCTTGACAAGTCGGTGCGAGCCAGCAACTGAGGATCCTGCAGGAGCATGTTGAGCACCGCGGGGGGGGCGATCGCATAGTGTGGGCGTTCGCGTGCGATCTGCGCGAGGTAGACGGGCAGGTCGAGAGGGTGGTGTAGAACCAGGGTGCCGGCCGAATGCAGCCAGCTCATGAAGCACCCGCCGATAGCCGCCATGTTCACGAGCGGGAAAGGGTTGAGCAGGATGTCGCCACGCCGGATTCCCGCCCCTTCGAAATGGGCGTGGCTGATCGCGAGCCAGTGATTGTGCGAGCGCGGCACGCCCTTGGGCATGCCTTCAGTGCCCGAGGTCCAGCAGATCGTCGCGATGTCGTCGGCTGAAACAGGCTCTTTCTGCAGATGGGATCGCAGACGTTCGAGGCTGTCGCCTGTTACGGGGAGGGGAGTGAATGGCGCCGTACCTGAGGGTGCCTGTTCGCCCAGCACGAGCACGCGGGTGTTCGAACCCTGCGC
>JANLWV010000122.1:0-6678 GCA_031364765.1 Vicinamibacteria bacterium | reverse complement strand
TCACCACCGCGCTCGGCATCGACTTCAAGGCCATGGCCCAGCCGGCCGGTGTTCCCGAAGCCACCGGACCCTTCGCCGAATTCGCGGCGCCCCCCACCATGGCGGCGCCGGTCCCGGGCCAGGCCTTCGAGGTCCGCGCGCACTTCACAAACCGCAGCCCCGTCGAAGTGAATGTTCGGGGAATCGATCTGGCGGCGGCATCCGGCTGGAAGGTGAGCCACACCGGCGCCGCCCCCGCGGCCACGCTCAAGAACAGCAACACCGCGAGCCAGCGGTTCTCGGTGGCGCTGGCGGACGACGTTTCGCTGTCCTCGAAGCCCTACTTCACCCGCGCCTCGATTCAGGAGTCGCGGTATCAGGTCGCCGACCCGGCGCAGCTCCACCGCCCCGCCTCGGAGACGCCCGCGATAGCGGTCGCTCGATATTCAGTCGAAGGCGTCGAGGTTGAGACGCGCGAGGCGGTCACGCGCCGGGAGGGGAACCTGCCCTATGGCTACGAGATGCGAGAGCTCCGCGTCGTTCCGGCGCTGGCCCTGACCGTCTCGCCCGGGGCGGCGGTGGTTCCGCTCAAGGAGCTCCGGAAGCGGGTCCAGGTGGAGGTCGATCTGCTCAACAACGTGGAAGGCGACATCGCGGGCGAGGTCGCTCTGAAACTTCCGGCCGGTTGGACGGCAGCGCCGGCGAGCCACCCCTTCAGTTACGCCCGGGCCGGAGAACGCGGTGTCTACAAGTTCACGGTGTCGATCCCTTCCCTTGAAAACCGGGGCTACGAGATCCAGGCGATCGCGCGGGCCAACGGGCGAGAGTACGCGGAGGGCTATTCGATCATCGCGAAACGCGATCTGGAGACGCGCCTCCTTTATCGGCCGGCCACCATCAGCGTTTCCGGCGTCGACGTGACCGTGCCGGGAGGCCTCAAGGTCGGCTACGTGATGGGCGTGGGCGATCAGGTTCCGTCCGCCCTCGCGCAGTTGGGAGCGACCGTGACTCTCCTCTCCGAGAAGGAACTGGCGAGCGCCCGCCTGTCACAGTTCGACACCATCATGACGGGCACGCGCGCCTACGCGGTGCGCGATGATCTCAAGACCTACAACCAGCGCCTGCTCGACTACGTGAAGGGCGGCGGTAATCTGGTGGTGCTCTACAACACCCAGGAGTTTGTGCCGAACAAGTGGGCGCCCTACCCCGCCCAACTGCCCGCACGCGCCGAGGAGGTCTCGGAGGAGGACTCCCCGGTCGAGATCCTGTCCCCCCGAGAACCGGTGTTCAACACCCCCAACAAGATCACCGCCAAAGACTTCGAGAACTGGGTCGAGCAGCGTGGGTCGAAGTTCTTCACCGAATGGGACAAGGCCTACACCCCGATGATCGCGACCTGGGACAAGGGTCAGGCTAAGCAGAGCGGCGGCTGGCTGCATGCAACCTACGGCAAAGGGCATTACACCTACTTCGCCTACGCCTTCCACCGCCAGCTTCCCTATGGGGTGCCGGGCGCCTATCGGCTGCTCGGTAACGTCTTGTCCCTGAACAAAGCACCGGCGCCTCGAATCCCAAAAGCAAAGCGCTGAGGGGGTGTCCCGCTGAGCGATCAGCGCGGCGCGAGCATGCGTTCCCGCACCAGACCGAGAAGGTCCTGGAATCCTCCGAGGAACTGGTTGAGGGTGTGGACGCTGGCGCCGAACGAAGCGAAGTCTTGAGGAGACAGGGCTCCTTCGTCGTAGGCCAGTTGGAAGTCCTTGAACTTCCGATGGAGCGTCGCCACGATTTCAGGCTTTACCGAAAGGTGCAGCGTCTCCTCGACCTCGATATCCGAAGCCTCGAACTGCTTCCACCACGGGTACGGCATGGTGAGGATCACGCCCGGGCCGATGAGTTGCGACCAGTGCAGGTGATGGCGATAGGCCGCGGCCAGAAGGCTGGAGCGAAATCCTCGACGCTTGAAGATTTCGTGCGCGCGTTTGAAGACGGCGATGCCGGCCCAGGCGAGGTATCCGGGATCGATCGCGATCTGTTCCTTTGTGGCCACCCGCTGCAGGAGGTCGTCGAGCCGCCCCAACATCAGGGTCATGTACGGGTGGAGCCGGGTCAGGTCGGCGCCGCTCTTTTGAGCCCGATCCAGGCCGCGCTCGAACGCTTCGGCCAGGGTGACGGCCTGCGACACCGTGAAGCTGACCGTGGCATTCACGTTGATGCCCGCGGCCACCAGTTCTTCGGCGGCCAGAGCGCCAGCGGCGGTTGAGGGAACCTTGATGGCGATATTCGGAGCGAGAGAGGCCAGGGCGCGTCCATGCTCGACCATGCGCGCGGGGTTGGCGTAGAACTTCGGAGAGACCTGCATCGAGAGGAAGCCCTGTCGCCCCTTCGTCTGAGAGTGCACCGGTTCGAGGATCGCGGCGGCCTGCCGGCCCATCTCCTCGATCAGCAGCCAGGCGATTTCATCCTCGGTGGCCATCGGATGGGCCTGAATGATGGCGTCGAGAACGGGGGTCCAGGTCTTCGGGTCAGCCTTCGCGGCGGTGTACACGATGACGGGATTCGACGTCGCGCCGGTCGCGCCGTGGTCGACCGCGTCCTTGAGTTCGTTCAGGGCGCAGGAGTCGTTCCAGAACGCGGCGCCCCGGAGGATGGTGAGGCGCATCCGGCTCGGTAGTGTCATGGGCGGGACCTCAAGCCCGTACTCTAAAGCCGATGGCCGGGGCCGCGGCCGCTCCTTCGGCTGGCACGCCTTCGCGGACGAGGGGCTGGGCACGACGCGCCGCCCCGGTGGCGGACGACGCGTCGTTTCGGAGTTTCGCCCGGTTCTAGAACGTCACCCGCAGGGAGACCTGCATCAGCCGCGGATCGCCCGCGAGTCCGGTGATGGTGCCGATGGCCCCGCTGGCGCGATCACGATTCGGCAAGCCGAAGTTGTTCCGGTTGAGGACGTTGAACGCGTCCCAGCGCAACACCGCGCCAAAACGGCTGCCCAATTCCAGCCGGCGAGAGAGGCTGAAGTCGACAGTCCTCCACCTGGGCCCGCGAAGGATGTTGCGTCCGGCGTTGCCAAACGTGCCGCTCGTCACCGCCACGAAGGCTGCAGGGTTGAACCACTGGTCGACCGTCTCCGCTCCCTTCGGATCGCCGACCAGGTTTGGCATCCCGGTCATGCGCGTGCCGACGCTGTTGTTGGCCTGATTCACCGTGAACGGAAGGCCGGTACGGAACGTGTAGACGCCGGACAGCGTCCAGCCGCCGAAGAGAGTGGCGCCCGCTCCCGAGGTCGCCCACCTCTTGCCCTTGCCGAAGGGCAGCTCGGCCACCATGTTCGCGACGAGGCGATGGCGGACATCGTAGTCGCTCGGGCCCTCCCACGCGTCCGGATTGCGCGAATCCTGCGGGAAGCTGTTGGACCCCTGAGTCGTGAGGTGCTCGCTGGTGTTGTCGCGCGACTCGGAGAGCGTGTAGGCGACGCCGAAGCCGTAGCCCTTCTTGAAGCGCCTCTCGAGCGAGATGTCCACTCCCTTGTAGCTCGAGGTGCCGCTCTGCTGGCGCCATTCGATGAAGCCGCCGAAGGCCGGGTAGGGACGCGCACCGAGGGCGTTTCCGCCAGCGCCGGTCGGAAGGGGCTGGTTGAGATTTACCAGGCTCGCCAGGTTGCGGCCCCAGGTCGCCACACCGTCCACCGAGACCGTGAAGTTCCCGAACAGCTCCCTTTGGAAGCCGGCGCTCACCTGATGGACCGACGACTTGGGCGCGTCCTCGCTGACCGCGCGGAGTTGGACTCGCGTCAAAAGGCCCGCCGCATTCGGATCAAGGTAGTTCGAGGGGAAGCCGTTCCGGAGGAAGAACACGGGGTTGGTACGCTCGGCGGCAGCCACGGCTAGGACGTTGTTGACGACCGAGGGCGGGTTGAGAGCCATCTGGTCTTCGCTGCCGACCCGGTCGAAGAGGTTGTAGAAGATGCCATAGCCGGTGCGGAGCACGGTCTTCTCGTCCAGCTTGTAGACAAGCCCGATGCGCGGCGCGACGTTGTTCTTGTCAGGCTTCACCAGACCACGGTCCTGGAGCGAGCCATCCTTGGCGAAAACCAGGCTGCCCGCGCCCGCAGGGTTGAAGTTCGCCTGGCGATTCTGGGCCTCGAGGGCGGGCGTGATGAAGTCATAGCGCACTCCAAGGTTCACGGAGAGCTTCGGCGTCGCTTTCCAATCGTCCTGCACGAAGAAGGAGCTGGCCCAGTGACGCTGGTCCACTTCCGCGACGTTGGTCAGCGTCGCCTGCTGCACGTATCCAAGGAGGAAGTCGGCCACCGAATTGCCGGTGAACTGAGTGGTGAAATTGAGATCGCCACGGGTGGCCGGGACGTCCAGAAAAACGTTCTTCATCGGGGCCAGGATGTCGAAGCCGGCCTTGAACTGGTGGTTCCCGCGAAGCCAGGTGAGTGTGTTCAGGAACTCGAACTGATCGGTGTGCTGGAACTTGGGAAGGAAGTTCGGAGATCCGATCTTGGCTCCCCCGCCGAAGAAACCGCTGAGGTTGACGCCGGTGAGGCCGCCCGCCACCGTGGCGTTGTTGGGGACGCCGGGGACGACGGCGGCGGCGGGAGGCGCCTGGCCGAAGGGTTCCTGGGTGCCGTCCGCTCGGGAGCTGGCCCAGGAAAATCGGAACTCATTCACGAGCGAGGAGCCAATCGTTCGGGTCCAGCCGGCCACGAGGCCCTTCGACTTGATCTTCTGGCTGCCACCCGAGGAGCTCCCGAGCCCGTCGACGATCCCGCCGAACCAACCCGGCACGAACCGTTCGCGGGTGCTGAAGATGAAGCGCAGGAAGACGTTGTCGTGGTTGGAGGCCTTGTAATCAAGGCGGCCCAGAACCCGGTCGGAGTCGTCGGTCAGATCGGCCTGGCGCGCGAAGTTGGTGGCGCCCGGCTGGTTGGGCACCGGCACCAGCGCGAGCATGGCCACCGCGATGGGGTCGAAGCGGCTCGATGGGATGGTGTTGTTTGGAAAGGGCAGGCCGGTGAGGGGGTCGCGGACTGAGGCGGTGAAGGTCCCCTGGCGATTGGCGACCGTCGGCACGATCGTGAGGCGGGTCACGCCGCGGGTGATGCGCGTCGCCTCGTAGTCCAGAAAGAAAAAGGCCTTGTCCTTGATGATCGGTCCGCCAAGGTTGCCGCCGAACTGGTTTTGGTCGTTTGCGAGCTTGGGCAGGCTGGCGCGCTTGGAGAAGAAGTCGATGGCGTCCATGCCGTCATTGCGGAAATAGTCGTAGGCGGTGCCATGGAATACGTTGGTCCCGGACTTGGTGGTGACACTGATAGCACCACCCGGCGAGCGCCCGTACTCGGCCGAGTAGGGGCTGGTCACGATCTTGAACTCCTGGATCGCGTCGATCGAGGGCCGCGAGATCTGGGTGGAAAGCTCCTGGACGTTCTCGGAGATCGTGTTGTTATCGACACCGTCGAGAAGGAAGTTGTTCTGAAGCGAACGCGCGCCGTGGACGTTGACGCCGCCGGTGCGGCCGGCCGAGGTACCCGCGCCCGCCTGCTCGGTGTAGCGGTCGCCCTGGACTCCGGCAACGAGGGCCAGCAGGTCGTCCCAGTTGCGAATGGCCAGGGGCAGCTTGGCGATCGAGTCCTGACCCACGACCGAGCCGAGCGCAGCCTGTTCCGTGTTCAGGAGGCGCCGCACGTCTTCAACGGTCACGGACTCGGTCAGCCCGCCGACGGCCAGTGTGATGTCCACGCGCCCGCGCTGGCCCACTTCAAGGATGATCGAGTGCACGGCTTTTTGAAGACCGGACGCTTCGGCCTCGACCAGATACTGGCCGGACCCGAGGTTGACGACCAGATACGCGCCCGTGCTCGAGGTCGTGGCTTTCGCGGCGACGTTGGTGGCGATATTGGTAACCGTGACCGTCGCTCCGGGGAGCACGCCACCCGAGGCGTCCTTGACCGTCCCAGAAAGTGTGGCCCTGTCGACCTGGGCACGGGCTGCGGGTGCGACGCACAACAACGCAATGACCGCACAAAGAACTCGCTTCATCGTGTCTCTCCTCAGTTGTAGATCGGGGACGATCATGGCAAAGAACGGCGACATTTTTCGCTACCGCGCTATGACGAATTAGGGGCAAGATACGCTCAGTTCTTCCCGGCTGTCAACCAAAAGCCGGATCAGAAGCGACGCGGCTTGGAACGTTCCAGACAATTGAACGCTTCAGTCGAACCGCCGGCCCGTCTCCCCGTCGAAGAAGAGGACTCTTTCCGCCGAGACGGAGAAAAACACCGGGCCCTCGGACCGGGCGCCAAAACCCGCGGGCGCGCGGGCGACCACACGGTGGCCTTCGCTCAGAAGAGTCACGATGGTCTCGTTGCCCAGCGGTTCCGCCAGCAGCACTCGGCCCTCGGTCAGGCCGGGCCCCGGATGCTCGGAGACCGTGACGTCCTCGGGCCGGACCCCCACCTCGACCTTCGGCGGCATGGCCGATGCACCCCTCCGCGACCGATCGAGATCCTGGGCGACCCCAAGGACCCGGAGCGTCCCCTCGGGGCCAAAACCGGCCGGCCAGATGTTGATCGGCGGGCTTCCGAGGAAAGTCGCAACAAACCGGCTCGCCGGCCGGCGATAGAGATCGAGGGGCGGTCCGACCTGCTCGATCGATCCATCGCGAAGGAGGGCGATCCGGTCGCCGAGCGTCATCGCC
>JANLWV010000110.1:0-15198 GCA_031364765.1 Vicinamibacteria bacterium | reverse complement strand
GGTTCGACGATCTGGGCTTCGAGCGCGCGCGCGGCCCTGAGGGTGCGGGCCTTGTCGGGGTCGGCCACGATCACATGCACGTCGTGCTCGGTCAGCAGTTTGGCCAGATTGAATCCAACCGCGCCCACGCCCTGAATGGCGACCTGAAGCGACGAAAACTCCCGACCGAGAACCGCCGCCGCCGCCGCGATACCCTCGAAGACGCCGAGAGCGGCGAGGTAGGAGGTGTCGATGGGCGAGTCCTCGCTGGTATGCGAGAGATGCCTGGTATGCCGCTGCATGACCTTCAGGTCTCGCGGTTCGATGCCCATGTCGCAACCGGTGAAGAACCGCCCGGAAAGCCTTTCAACCGCTCGGGCATAGGCGACGAGAAGTGGCCGCGTCTTGTCCCGGCTCGGATCTCCCATGATCACGGCCTTGGCCCCACCGTAGGGCATCTCGACCATGGTCGCCTTGTAGGTCATGGCCCGGGCGAGACGGAGCGCGTCGATTACGGCATGTTCGTACGTCGGATAGACGCGCATCCTGGTGCCGCCCACACCCGGCCCGAAAGAGGAGTCGTGGATCGCGATGGCGCCGCGAAGGCCAGACTCGCGGTCATGAAGAAGGACAACTTCCTCGTGACCGAGTTCAACCGCGAGATCGAGTGCTCCTAGTTCGCCCACGTCTTCAGCCATCCCAGGACCTCGTCGTACCAGCGCACCGAGTTCTCGGCCTTGAGGACCCAATGGTTTTCCTCCGGGAACATCACCAGACGCGACGGCACACCCTGGCGCTGAAGGGCGGTGAACATCTGAAGGCCCTGCTCGAGGGGAACGCGGTAGTCGCGGTCGTTGTGGATGATGAGCGTGGGGGTTGTGCACTGGGTGATGAAACGAGAAGGTGAGAACTTCTCGTACTGGGTCCGGTCCTTCCAGGGCGGCCCGCCGAGCTCCCAGTCGGTGAACCACTGCTCTTCGGTCGACGCCGCCATCGATTCCAGGTTGTAGAGGCCGTCATGCGAGACGAAGGCCTTGAAGCGCTTGGTCTGAGTGCACATCCAGTTGACCATGTAGCCGCCGTACGACGCTCCGGCGGCCAGGACACGATCCTTGTCGATATAAGGAAGCGTGGCCGCGAAGTCGGTTCCCTTCATGACATCTTCATACGCCTTGCCGCCCCAGTCCTTCGAGACATCGTCGGTGAAAGCCTGACCGAAACCCGTCGAGCCGCGAGGATTGGGCATGAAGACGACGAACCCCGCGCCCGCGAACACCTGCGGATTCCAGCGGAAGCTCCAACTGTCGGCGAAAACGCTTTGGGGGCCGCCGTGGACGATCACGAGCAGCGGATACTTCTTCGAAGCGTCGAAGTTCGCGGGCTTGGTGATCCAGGCCTGAACCTTCTTGCCCAGAGCCCCGGTGTACGTGACCGACTCGGAGGGCAGGAGGGCGAAGGTGGCGAGAGCCGCATCATTGGTCTCGGTGACGCGCGAGACCTTCCCGCTCGCGAGGTCTATGGTGACAATGTCGGCGGGCTTCAACAGCGAGTCGAGAGCCATCACCGCCTTCGTGCCGTCCTTGGAAATAGACAATTGGGTGAAGTGGCCTTCCGCGACCTTGCGGGGCGCGCCTCCCATGGCTGGAATGGCGAAGAGCGGGTTGGCCGTTCCGTCGCCCGCCGTGAAGTAGATCGTCTTCGAATCGGGCGACCAGGCGATCTCGTCGACGTTGCGATCGAAAGACTCGCTGAGATTGCGGGTCGCACTGGTCTTCTTGTCGTACACCATCAGACGCCAGCGGTCGGCTTCGAAACCCGCGCGCATTTGCGCGTGAAACGCGATCATCGAACCGTCAGGGCTGTAGCGGGGGAGACCGTCGAAGCCAGGCGAAGCGCCGAACCTCTTCGCGGCCCCTCCCGCGGTGGGCGCCGTGAACAAGTCGGAGTTCGTGGACGTCGACTCATCCTTATCGTCGTTGCGACCAAACGCCACTTCTGAACCATCAGGCGCCACGTCGAAGTCGTCCGGACCCGGGTACGGCGGAACGTCAGCGTCGCCCGGAGTCAGGTCGGTAGCCTTTCCGGTGGGGACGTCCACCCAAAGGAGATGTGAGCGAAGACCGTCCTCCCAAACATCCCAATGACGCACGAACAGCTTGTCGTACACGCGAACGCTCTGGCCCTTCTCTTCGACCTTCTTCCCGGTGCAAGCGTCGAAGTCGGAACCGGCGCAGGCCGGATGCACGTCGGAAATCACCACCAGCTTGTCGGCGGTGGCCCATCGGAAATTGGCCACACCCTGTGACAGATTCGTGACGCGCCGCGCCTCTCCACCGCCCAGATCGAGGACGTAGACCTGCGGGGCTCCGTCGCGCGACGAGAGAAACGCGATCCGCGTTCCATCCCTGGAGAACCGGCCCTGGGAATCCGACTTGGGGTGCGACGTGAGGGCGCGGGAGGGGCCCCCGGTGGCCGCCACGAGAAACAGATCCGTGTTGCGGGTCTTGCCGAGATCAATTGCGGTCTGCTGATACAAAACCCACTTTCCATCTGGCGAGATCTGCGGATCAGCGAGCCGCTTGAGCGAGTGCAGGTCCTTCGCGGTGAAGTCGGGCATGGCCAGAATGAAGATGGCGGCGACGGTCAGAAACATTTCGTTCTCTCCTGCGATTGAAGATCAGACTCTATCGAGGTTGAGCGGCCCGCGTCCGATCAGCCACCCGACCTGCCAGAGGATAAAAGCGTAGTCGGAGGCGGTCTCCCGCAAGGCGTCATACCGGCCCGACGCTCCGCCGTGCCCGGCGTCCATCAGAGTGCGAAGCAACAAAGGCGAGTCGTGAGTCTTGAGCGTGCGCAGTTTCGCCGCATACTTGGCCGCCTCCCAGTACATGACCTGCGAATCGTTGAACGAGTTCCGGAGCAAAATCGCCGGGTAGGCCTTCCTTTCGAGGTTGCTGTATGGACAGTACGCGCGCATGACCCGATAGTCGGCGAGGATCTTCGGGTTGCCCCATTCCTCGAACTCAGCCACGGTGAGCGGCAAGTCTTCGTCGAGCATTGAATTGATGACGTCGACAAAGGGAACCTTGGCGATGACCGCCTTGATGAGGTCAGGCCGCATGTTCGTGACTGCGCCCATCAACAGACCGCCGGCCGACCCTCCCTCAATCACCAGCCGCGCGCTCGAGGTATAGCCCTTTTCGATCAGGCTCGTCGCACAGGCGATGAAGTCGGTGAACGTGTTCATCTTCGTGGCCATTCGCCCGGCGTCGTGCCAGGGTTTTCCCAGCTCTCCGCCCCCTCGGACGTGGGCGAGAGCGATGACGAAGCCGCGATCCAGCAAGGAGAGCCGATGGGAGAGGAACGAAACGGGGTAGGGATAACCGTACGAGCCGTAACCGAGAAGGTGCAGGGGTGCTTTTCCGTCGACCGAGGTGTCACTTCGTCGAACCACGGAGATCGGGATTTTCGTCCCGTCCTCCGCCGTGGCCGACGTCCATTCCGACAAGTAGTCGCTCCGGTTGAACGACCCCAGGACCTGCGTCTGCTTGACCAGCGTGCTCTGGCCGGTGTTCAGGTCGAGGTCGAAGACCGAGGGTGGGGTCACCAGCGACTGGTATGAATAGCGGAAGGTCGATACCGCATACTCGCGGTTGTCCTGAGGGAACGCGGTGTACGTCGGCTCATCGAACATCGCCTCGATGCCGGGTGAGGCGTCCCTTCGGAGGGAACGGAATCGAGGCAGGCCAGCGACCCTTTCGCAAAGGACGGTGTGGAGCTCGAAGGCGACCGCGGCCTCCAGCATGACGTCGTCGCGGTGCGGAACCATCTCGCGCCAGTTTTCTTCCCCCGGCGCCGCTATCGGGGCTTCGACCAGGCGGAAGTTGCGGCCTCGGTCGTTGGTGCGGATGAGGAAGCGGTCGCCCTGATGGTCGAGTTCGTACTCGTGATCCTGACGTCTACTGACGACGATCTGGAACGTTCCTTCAGGCGACGACGCGTCGAGGGTGTGAAACTCGGTCGTGGTGTGAGACGCGGTGACCAGGAGCAGGAACACGCCGCTGCGCGACCTGAAGACCTCCACGCTGAACCGTTCGTCGCTCTCTTCAAAGATCAGAACCGGATCCCGGTCGGTGAAGGCGGCGACCCGATAAAGACGCGCCGCGCGTTTCGCATGATCCTCTTCGGTGAAGAGGATCGTCCTTGAGTCTGCGGCCCAGGCGACCGAGATGGACTTCTCGAACGTGCGACTCCAAAGCGCCCCGGTGGCGAGATTCTTGACGTGAAGCCGGTATTGCCGGAAGCCGGTGTCGTCGGTCGAATAGGCGAGGAACCGACCGTCGTCGCTCATTGCGTACGCGCCGAGCGACATAAACGACCGGCCCAGCGCGAGCTCATTCACGTCGAGCGTGATCTCGGCGGGGGTCGCAATGGCGCCCAGCGGGCGCCGGTGGTGGATCTGGTATTGCTGACCCTTAACGGTTTTCACCCAGTGTTCGTACCCGCGGAAGCGATACGGAGCGGACGTGTCATCCTCCTGGATCCTCGCCAGCATCTCGTCGTACAAAGAAGCGGACAGAGGGCCGAGATGGGACGTGACCGCGTCGGCGTACGCGTTCTCGGCCTCGAGGTAGGCCCGCACGGCCGGGTTCTCTTTCTCCCTCAGCCAGAAGTAGGGATCCTCCAGCATCTCCCCGTGAAGGACGGTGGTTTTGGGAACTCGCGCCGCGACCGGTGGCTTCATGCTTTTCCTGGCCGAAGGCTAGTTCAAAGGCCTCTTTCAGCCCCGGTTCGGCCTTGGCCTGGCCGGCCTAACCGGCGCTGATGACTCGCGTGAAATTCGGAACGATCCGCTCGTACTCCTCGGCCATCAAGTGACTTGAGAGAATGAAATCGGCGGTGGCGCTGCCTAACGTCGGTCGTAGCGGCGATCGTTGTACCGACCGTCGTACCGACCGTGGTACCGACGGCCGTTCCGGTCGTCATCGCTTCGGTAACTTCGACGGTTCGCGTAGCCCAGGCGATAACCTTCCTCGAAACCCCGTCGATACCCGGTGACGTACGCGTAACGCGGTCCGTATTCGCGGCGGTAGCCTGAGTCGCCGTCCCGATATCGTCCCTCGTCGCGATAGTTGTAACGGTCATCGCTCCGATCGTCCTTCTCACCTTCCCGCAAACCATCGCGATAGCCGTTGTCGAAGGCGATGCGCCCGGTGTTGTTTCGACTTCGATAGCCATCCCGTTCGTAGTAGCCGGGACGATCGCTGCCGATGTGGACTCCCACGCGGACTCCGGCCTGTGCGGGCGAGACGCCGGCGATTGCGACCGCGAGTGCGGTTGCTCCCATAGCGATTCGGTTCATGGTGTTTCTCCTTCGGTCGCGGTACGAAGCAACCCCCATGCCAGGCCGCAACTCCATCCCTGTGACGATGATGGCCTTGGTGGTTGTACTCGGAAAGCGACGGAGGCCGTCCTCCGAGTACGTCAAACCAAAGCGGAGAGCTGGTCCGCCGCCGGCCACAACCACGCCGCTCCTCTGACCCCGCTCGAGTCTCCGAACTTTGGCGGAAGGAGCTCGGTCTCGACCCGATCGGAGAAGACGTACGGCGACCACGCTCGTGGGACGTCGTCGTATAGCCGTTCGATGCTCGACAAACCGCCGCCCAGAACGATGGCGTCGGGGTCGATGACGTTGATGATGGACGCGAGAGCCCGGGCCAGCCGATTTACATATCGATCGAGACACAAGACCGCCGCCTTTTCGCCTGCCTGCGCCCGGGCGACCACCTCCACGGCGTTCGTCGCCTGTCCTGCTTCTCGCGCGTAGTCGCGGGCCAGTCCCGGCCCCGATAGCAGCGTCTCGATGCATCCGGTAAGACCGCAGTAGCAGGATCCACCCGGCCACTCGTCAGGGGCCGGCCAGGGCATGGGGTTGTGTCCCCACTCGCCGGAAATGGCGTTTCGACCGCGCAGGATACGGCCATCCACCACCACGCCCCCTCCGGTTCCGGTGCCGAGGATGACCCCGAACACGCAGGGACGTCCTTCCGCAGCACCATCGCTCGCTTCCGAAAGCGCGAAGCAGTTCGCGTCGTTCTCGATCCGAACCGGGCGGCCGAGTGCCTCTTCAATATCGCGGTCGAGAGGGCGGCCATTCAGGCACGCGGAATTCGCGTTTTTCACGAGGCCGGTTTTCGGGGAGATGATTCCCGGCATACCCACGCCCAAAGATCCGCGGGAACCCGACTCCTGTTCGAGATGTCGAACCAAATCCGCGATCGCCCGCACCGTGGCGTTGTAGTCGCCTTGCGGTGTGGGCACGCGCCGACGCGAGACGACCCTGCCCTCCGAGTCGAGGGCCACCCCTTCGATTTTTGTTCCGCCGAGGTCGATGCCGATCCGCACCAGTGTTCCTTCCGCGATATCGAAGCAAGGGATGCGGGTCGAGGCGCGCCGATCGCGAGGCGCCGAGGACGCCGCATATTGAATATATGCAAGGACGAGCAACGAAGCGAGCGGCGATGCATCGTCCCGCAGGCCTTGTTTCCATATCGCGGACGGGACACTAGACCTTGAAATAGATCCCGCGTTTGTCCATCCACCACAAGACGGCGTACCAAAAAGCCACATTCGCGACGGCGTAGGCCAGGGACGCGTTGATAGGCAAAAGCCAGGAAAGGAAGAGAGTCCGGTAGAGAAAAACCTGCGATGAGACCAAGGCGCCATCGAGCGGCAGTTTGATGAGGCCCATCGTCTTGGCGAGAAGCCCCGAAGCCACGAACACCACGATGGCGTTAACGCCATAGATCACGAAAGGCTTCAGTCCGGACTTGAATCCCTTCACGTCGGCGATCCAGTAGAGCGCGGCCAGAACGAGCGAGGCGAGACCAGCGGTGAAGAGAACATAGGAGGATGTCCAAAGACTCTTGTTGATTGGGAACACGGTGTCCCAGGCGATACCTGAAACACTCAGCACAAAGCCTGAGATCACCAGCCGGCGAACGATCTCGGAAGCGCTCAAGCCCGCGCGGAAGAGCGTGCCGGCGAGATACCCGAAGAGCGAGGTGCCGACCGCCGGCAGAGAAGACAACAGCCCTTCCGGGTCCCAGGTCTTGGATGTGACCCACAGGTGCGGCCCGAAAACCAGCCGATCGAGCCAAGCGCCCAGATTCGTTTCGGGCTCAAGATTGGGCGCGATTCCGCCCGGGACGGGAACCACGGTCATCAGGAACCAGTAGCCGAGGCAGCACCCCGCGGCGATGGCCGCGACGGTTCGCAAGGAGAAGTGTTTCTTGATCAGAAACGCCACAAAGTAGCAAAGCGCGATTCGTGGCAGGACGCCGGGAATGCGCACGGTCAGTAGGTTGAAGCGCGGATAGAAGGCCATGAAAAAACCGAGGCCGAAAATCTTCAAGGCCCGGATGGCGGCGGCCCGGGTTGTATCGCGAGACGAGAACGCGAGCGATGCGCCCACCAGGAAGAGAAAGAACGGAAAGATGAGATCGGTGGGGGTCCAGCCGTTCCAGGGGGCATGCTCGAGAGGCCAGTAGATGTGGCCCCAGTCACCCGGGTTGTTCACGAGAATCATCGCCGCGACGGTGGCGCCCCGGAACGCATCGACCGATACCAGGCGCTCGCGATTCATAGATGGTTCCGAACCGGCATGCTACAAGCGAAGCAACCGGTCCTTCAGGCTCCCATAGTCCGGCTCCAGAACCTCGCTGGTGGCGGGCCGCCTGAGCATGGCCAGGAGTGCTGGCGGTGGCTCCACCGGGTGACCGACCAGCGGTTCGACCACGTCTTCGAACTTTGAGGGATGAGCCGTCGCCACCACACAAAACGCCTCCACCGATCCTTGCCGTCTCTCTCGCTCCAGCATTTCGATGCCGCAGGCGGTGTGCGGACAGAAAACCTTCTGATAGTCCGTCTCTCCGCTGCGAATGCGCGCGGCGATCGTTTCATCATCGACCGAATGCGCGCCGAGAGCCCCTTGAAGGGTTGGATCTTTTTCCATCATAAAACGCAGCCTGGCCATGTTCGACGGATCGCCCACGTCCATGGCGCTCGCCAAGGTGCTGACGCTGGGGCGCGCTCGATAGTCTCCCGTCGCCATGAACTCTCGAATCGTGAGATTGCGGTTGGTGGCGAAGAGGACTCGGCCGATGGGCAGTCCCCCCTGTCGCGCCATCACAGCGGCCACCGCATTCCCAAGGTTCCCGGTGGGCACGATGAAGGAAAGCACCCTTCCAGTTTCTCGGAAGTGCCGCAACGAGGCGAAAGCGTAGTAGGTCGCCTGGGGAAGGAGGCGGCCCAGGCTGATGCTGTTGGCGGAGGAAAGCGGAACCTCGTCCCGCAAACCGGCATCGGAGAAGGCCTGCTTGACGAGAGCCTGGCACTGGTCAAAACCCGAAGGCACGCGCAAAGCCAGGATGTTGTCGCCGAAGCATCCGAGCTGGTGGGCCTGGCGTTTCGAGACGCGACTGTCCGGATAAAGGATGACCACCCGGAATTCGGGCAAACGGTGAAAGGCGGCCGCGACCGCACTCCCGGTGTCTCCCGACGTGGCGACAAGAATGGTCAGCGGCTTCACCGTTTCCGGGCGTTGCACGCGGCTCAGAGTGTTCGCGAGAAAGCGGGCGCCGTAGTCCTTGAACGCCGCGGTCGGACCGTGAAAGAGCTCCAGGAGCAGGGAGTCTTGAGCGATCGGGACGAGCGGAGTTTCGATATCGAGGCTAAGGTCGCAGATCGCCTTCAGATCGGCGAGCAACGAATCGCCCATGAAGAACGGCGTCAGGAAAACTCGAGCGACCGCCCGTAGCCCGGTACATCCACTGAAAACCTCAATGGTCCGGCGCTCCAGAGCCTCAGGAAAGTAAAGGCCCCCGTCCGGCGCCAGGCCCGCAAGCAGGGCGGTCTGCAGATCCACTGCCGGGGCTCGCCCTTCCGTGCTGACGAACTTCATGAGATGAGTCGCGCCTTCGGCCCTTCCACGGGAGAGACGAAGACATCGGAGTCGAAGCCGACGGTCGCGAAGGCCGCCTGCAAGGCCTTCGTGGAGGCCTCCGCGGTCACGCGATCCTCAAACCAGGCGAAAACACTCGGCCCACCGCCCGAGATCGAGGCCCCGAGAGCGCCCGCGTGTAGGGCCGCCCGTTTGACCCCCGCGAATCCGGGAATCAGGTGCGCTCGTCGCGGCTCGACCAGGACATCGTCGAGGCCCGCGCGAATCGAATCGAGATCTCGAGTGAAAAGGCCAACCATCAGCTGCGCGAGACGTTCGCTCTGAGGCACGAAGTCGGAGATCGCGTAGGCTGCCTCCAACGCCTCCCGGGCGCGCCGTGTTTCGAGGACGAAGTGCGGATGGACGAGGGCGCAAGTCAGGCCCGCTGGAACGGGGAGCCGGACCAGTCGATCATGGGTCGAAAGCGTCAAACCGCCGAGCAGCATCGCGCCCACGTTGTCACCATGGCGGCCGCCGCTGGCCGCCGCTTCACCCTCCACCGCGCACGGGTACAGGTCCAAAACACCCAGAGGGTTTTCGAGGGTCGCGTTGGCGGCCACCAGGGCCGCTACCGCACACGCGGCCGAACCGCCCATTCCCGAACCGAGCGGAATTCCCTTGATGATGTCTATCTCGAAACCAAACGCGAGGCCGCGCTGAACCTGGAGGGCGGCAAGGGCGCGAAGCGCCGTATTACGCGAGGGATCCTTCGGCAGGTCCAGAACAACGCCGGTGATGGAGCGGAGGCGCAAAAGCGGCTCTTCGATGCGTCGGACAACGACCCGGTCGCTTGGACCTTCAATGGTGTGGCCGAGGATGTCGAAACCGGTGGCCACGTTGCCGATCGAGCACGGCGCTTCGGCGGTGGCGGTTTGATGAGGCAAGGGACTCACGGGGGCTGCATTCTCCCATTCCGAATGCGCCGACCAACCGTTGTGCTAGCTTCTATTTTGAATGCACGATTCGTTCGACCCGAACGCTCCCGCGAATGCCGAGGGCATCTTCGGCCTATCTCGTTCACCGGCGGAGTCCCGGATCGTCCTGATCCCGGTTCCCTGGGAGGCGACGGTGTCGTATGGATCCGGAACCGCGGACGGTCCGGCCGCCATCCTCCGCGCGAGTCGTCAGGTGGATCTGCTCGACCGGGACACTGGAAAACCTTATGAATCCGGGATAGCCATGTTGCCTATCTCGGATACCGTGCGCGGGTGGAGCGACGAAGCAAAGGCCCTCGCCAGAACCGTCATCGAAAACGGCGGAACCAGGGGCGATCCTCAGCTGGACATGAATCTGGATCGAGTCAATCATCTGGGCCAGCTCTTGAATGGCTGGGTGAAAAATGAAACCCGGGCCTGGCTTGAATGCGAGAAGATCGTGGGCATAGTGGGAGGCGACCACTCGGTTCCTCTGGGCGCCATTTCCGCCATCGCCGACAAGTACCCTGGCCTCGGTATTCTTCACATCGATGCCCATGCCGACCTGCGGGTCGCCTATGAAGGCTTTACTTTCTCGCACGCATCGATCATGGACAACGTGATTCGTGAAGTTCCCACGGTGGCTAAGCTGATCCAGGTGGGGATTCGCGATTATTGCCCGCAGGAGGACGAGGCGATTCGAGAAAGTGCGGGAAGGATCAGGACGTTCTTTGAATCCGATATCCGTCGCGAACTGCTCGACGCCGGCTCGTGGAGAAGAATCTGCAACCGGATTGTGGCGGAGCTTCCGGAGACCAACTACATCTCCTTCGACATCGATGGTCTCGACCCCACGTTGTGCCCAAACACGGGCACCCCGGTCCCGGGCGGCCTGTCGTTTGCCGAGATGGTGACCCTCCTTCGCACCCTAGTGGATAGCGGACGAACGATTGTCGGGTTCGACCTCGTGGAAGTGGCGCCCGACGCCACCGGAGCCTCGGAGTGGGACGGCAATGTCGCGGCAAGGGTTCTTTACAAGTTGATCGGCTTCGCGCTTCTTTCCAATAGAGGCTTCCCCCGGGCCGCCTAGGCCGCGATCGAGTCCGTTTGTCGTACTCGTACTCGTAATCGTACTCGGCCGTGATGCCTGGGAAAAGCCCCTGGCTCCTGCGTGCACGTTCACGTAAGCGCCAGAACTCCGGTTCGTTTACGCTCTTCCCAACTTCGGTCGTTCACGTTCCTCCCCAACTTCGGTCGTTCTCGTACTCGGCTGTGATGGGCCGAGGCTGAATTGAAGCGCTGTGCAAGTCGGCGCCGAGCGGCCGGATCTAGAGCATCTTCACGGGGCCGTGCGATGTCCCGAGAGCCAGGCCTTGCTCTGTTTCGCGACCAGATCGAGCAGGTCGCCCATCACCAGGTGCACATCGATCAGATGGAGTCCCCAATTGGAGAGTTTGACGCCGCCCGAAACAACATCACCCGTAATGTCGTCGGTGCGCGGATCCTTGGGATCGGCATTCACGCGGATGGAAAGGTACGAACCTCTTTCATCCTTGACGCATTCGCCATTTAGCAAACCGGGAACGGTGACGAACGGGGTGGAGACCGGCTTCTTCGGCGCGGGAGTCACCCACGGCAGCGATGAGACTTCGGCTGCCAGGATGCTGCCGCCCGTCGACAAGTAGGCATGCAACGCCGCCGTACCGCCGCCCAGAGCCGCCGGATTCACGCAGGCCGCCGTCATCCCTAGGGCGACCTTGCCAAACAGGGTGTTCGCGGGCGGCGGTTCCGTCGCTCGAAACGATGCGAAGGCCACCACGCAGCCGGTCTGTCCTGTGGATCTGCACAGCGGAATGTTTTCAAACGCGCCGCCCGCATCCTTCCCCTCGGGGACGGGCAGGTTCGTGCCGAGCAGGAACACGGAAATCAACAAGCCTCTCCTGGCCTCGTTGTTGTCGATCTCATCGTGGACCAGTCGCGTCAGTATGCCGGAGCCCTGCGAGTGTCCGATCAGCACCACTCCCCGGCCGTGGTTGTCGTGTTCGAGATAGAAGTTCCAGGCATCGCTCACGTCCTTGTAAGGAAGGGTGAAGTCGGCCTCCGGCATCGGCTTTCCCGTCATCAACGCGCGTAAAGCCGTCAGGGTGACCTGCCGGTACAACGGCGCGTATACGCGGCAATGCGAAGCGAACCGCGCGAACTGATGTTCAATTACTCGTAGCTCTTCGGCGTTCGCGATCATGTCGCTGTTCGCGGTGGCGTCATTGGAGACCGTCGGGTAGACATAGAAACAATCCACGGGCGGGTTGGGGTTCGGCTTCCACTTTTCGACCTTGAGCCTGCCGCTCGACGCCACCATGGTGCTGTCCAGTTTCGATGAACTGCAGGCGTCGCCCACGCGTCCGGGGCGACACAGCCAGGTCTCCGGTTTGCTGTAGTCGTTCTTCGCCTGGTCCAGAGCGAGAAGGGGCAGTCCCGCGATCAGGGCTTGGATGATGGGGATCATGCAAGCAACCTTAACGGGCTTCGACGAACGCCACCAGCCTCGCGTGATCCTTGGCCCGCCCGGTCGCAGTAATCACGCTCCGTCCAAGGCTCCTCGCCTCCTGCTAGCGTCATCCCATCATGGACGGGCACTTCACCGATTGCGGCCTCCTGAAGGGTCCACGTTGATCAAGGTTCACCTCGTCGACGGCACCTACGAGCTTTATCGCTCGTACTTCGGCGCCCCCAGGGCCCAAGTATCGGGGCGTGAGGTGGGCGCCACGCGTGGGATCCTCCGTTCGCTGCTATCCCTCGTGCGCGAAGAGGGCGTGAGTCACATAGGCATCGCGTTCGATCATGTCATCGAGTCGTTCCGCAACGAGCTTTTCAGCGGATACAAGACCGGTGAAGGCATCCCCGAAGACCTGATCTCACAATTCCCGATGGCCGAGCGCGCTTCGTATGCGCTCGGAGTCGTGACCTGGGCCATGGTCGATTTCGAAGCGGACGATGCTCTCGCCACCGCGGCCGCGCGCTGGGCCCAGGCACCAGGCGTCGAGCAGGTCCTGATCTGCACACCCGACAAGGACCTGGCCCAGTGCGTGACCGAAAGGCGCGTGGTCCGCCTCGACCGCATGCGCCGTCTGTTGCTGGACGAAGCCGGCGTCATCGCCAAGTTCGGCGTGCCTCCCCGGTCGATCCCCGACTGGCTGGCGCTCGTAGGCGACTCGGCGGACGGAATCCCCGGTATTCCGCGTTGGGGCGAGAAAGCGGCGACTGCTCTGCTCGCACGCTTCGGCCGCATCGAAGACATTCCGGACGATCCAAGGCTCTGGCGCGTCAGCGTGCGAGGTGACACCGCACTCGCGTCGAACCTGGCGGCCCGCCGCGAAGACGCGGCACTCTACAAGCGGCTCGCGACGCTGCGTACCGACGTGCCGCTCACGGAGACGCTCGAAGACCTCGAATGGAGGGGCGCCCGGCGCGACGAGCTCCAGGCGTTGTGTCGCGAGATCGGCGACGAGGACTTCCTCTCCCGCGTTCCGCGGTTCCGGGAGTAGGAACGCTGGTTTGGGCATCACCGCTACGGCCGAGTACGAGTGGAGGACGAGTACGGCAGAGCGAGTCTCTTTCTGAGCTCACGAGACTTGGACCCCGTCAGCTGGTGCGCTGTCTCGTTATCGGCATATGATAACGTCCGTCCGTGATCCTCTCGTTCAAGAGCCGCCTTGCGCGCGAGGTCTTCGATGGAAACGGCGGTGTCCTGTCTCGCAAGCTACCGGTTGAGATTCGGCGAGCGGCGACAAGAAAACTGCAGTACCTGAACGGGGCCACAAAGATAACCGACATGGGCTCGCCGCCAGGCAATCGCCTGGAAGCCCTTCGCGGTGACCTGCGTGGCTACCATTCGATCCGCGTCAATGACCGCTGGCGGATCATTTTCCGGTTCGATGATGGCAACGCGAGCGACGTCGACGTTGTGGACTACCACTGAGGAAGGAACATGCGCCCCAAGAATCCAATCCATCCAGGTGTAGTGCTCGCCGAGGAGTTTCTTCTCCCCACGAAACGCTCGCAGCGTTCGCTCGCGAGCGATTTGGGCTGGACGCCCGCGCGCTTGAATGAGGTAATCAAGGGCCGAAGGGGCGTGACTGCAGATGCGGCGCTCGATTTGGCGCGCGTTCTGAAAACATCGCCGGAGTTGTGGCTCAACCTGCAGATGACCTGGGATCTGAACAGGGCCGAGGTAAGGCGCGCGAGTTAAACACCAACTGGCGTTGAGCCTTGGCCGCTTCGACAGGAGCCTGAAAGTCAGCCTCTAGCGAACGGCGCGCTCTTCGGTGTCCACGTTGAACCTCCGGTAGTTGGAGTAGGTCGTGGTCTGGCGGACGCGGAACGTCTTGAAGAAGCCATTCGTCGGCTCGTTTTCGTTCGAAACGCAGCCAACGCGAACGATCTGACGTTCTGCCTTCCCACGTGGACCTGCACGTCGCACCCTTCGCGAACGTAGGCCCGAGAAGAGTGACGTTGTGACGTCCTGACGCTATGATGTCATCATCATGGAAACCACCCGCACCACCGTCTATCTGGAGCGCGATCTACACCGTGCGTTGCGCCTTCGTTCCGCCTCTTCGGAACACAGTTTGTCCCGCATTGTGAATGAGGCTGTGCGTCGGGCATTGGCCGAGGATGCCGTCGATCTTCACGCCCTGGGCAAAAGGCGAAACGAGAAGAGCCTGGACTTCGGGACCTTCGTGCAGGGACTGAAGCGCGTTGGCCGCCTATAGCCTTCGCATCAAGACGTCCGCGGGGCGAGAGCTTGCGGCGGTCGGGTCGCGGCGTGATCAGCGTCGGATCGTGAGCCGCATCAGCGCGCTCGCGAATGATCCCAGACCCCCAGGCAGTGAAAAGCTCGCGGGCGCCGCGAATGCGTGGCGCGTGCGGCAGGGCGACTATCGGATCCTCTTCACCGTTGACGACGAGTCTCGTGTGGTCGACATCTTCAAGATCGGCCATCGCCGAGAGGTGTATCGGACGTAAACCGGCCTGAGTTCTGGCGGCGTCGTGAACGATCGGAGCCAGGGCGGGCCGTGAGCGTGAACGTGAACGTGAAGGCGCCTGGGTCCCGGCTTTCGCCGGGATGACGGAGGAAAGGTAGGGGCACCCTCGGGGTTTCGTGGCATCACGGAACGAGAGCGAGTAGGAGTACGTACAGGGCAGAACTTAGCGAACGGCGCGTTCTTCGGTGTCCACTTTGAACCTTCGATAGTTGGAGTAGGTCGTGGTCTGGCGGACGCGGAACGTCTTGAAGAGAAAGGC
>JANLWV010000103.1:0-8247 GCA_031364765.1 Vicinamibacteria bacterium | reverse complement strand
GCCTGCTTATCCTTCTGAGCGTGGGCCTGCTGGCCACCTTGTTGATTGGACTCCGGCAGGCCGGGCTGCTCTGAAGAGCAAAGGACCGCGGCGGTTACTCGCCGAGGTGGCCGGCGATGTCGGCCATGAACATCCGCAGGTCGTCAGGCAGAACCTTCGCGGCGCGATAGATGGATGCCGCATCCAGGGCGTCGAAGGCATGCACAAAAGCGTCGCGGAACGTCGCTGCTTTTTCGAGCCGATCGGCCAGAGAGTCGGTGATCCGGCCCGCGTGGGCGAGCCGCGCCACCGCGTCCTCGTAACTCGCCGGGGCCGGAAGCCCGAAATGAATGCAGGCGAAGATGGACAGGTCGAGGACGACCTGAATCCCGAAAAGCAGATGCAGCGAGACCACATCCGCCGCGTCGGCGCCACGGTTGAAGGCCAGAGGGTCCGCGGGAAGGGCGTCCTTGATCCGTGCGAGGTGGGTCTCAAGCACGCGCGACCGCTCCTTCAGGAGCGCAGGGTCGAGGGCTTTCATCTCGGTCCGGGCGGCGTCTTCGACTCGATGCGGTCGTACGCCGCGTTCTGGACGGGGGCGATTTCGCACCAGTTGTGGATCACCCGTTCCCTGAATTCAGCAAAGCTGTTCGGCGTTCTCTCGTAGACGAGCGCGCCCTCTCGGGCCGCGCGAAAAGCCGTAGTCGCGGCGTGCCGAAGGTCGGCGATCGCGACATTCGGCAGATCGAGCACCGACGCCGCCAGCTGCTGGAACGTGTTGACGTCGAACTCCGGATCGGCGAGGTAGGTGAGTTCTATGTCGGCGCTGCCCCCGGCATCGCCGCGCGACGAAGAACCGAGCAGGACGAGGAGATGAAGGGTGGGCTCCGCCGCCGCGTAGACCGCGAGCGACTTCCTCAGGTGGCCGGTCGCGGTCCGGGCGCCGCCGGTCTGGTGATCGGTCGCCATCTCAGGGCTGGAACAGGGTCTTGACCACGAACCACATGTTCGCCGGGCGCTCGGCCAGCCGGCGCATGTACCAGGGGAACCAGAATTCGCCGTAGCTGACGAGCACAAAGACGGTGTGCCCGGCTTCCACCAGGCGCCTCTGCTCTTCGTTTCTTATGCCGTAGAGCATGTGGTATTCGTACTTCGACTTGTCGAGATGCGCGGCGCTTTTCGCAATGCGGGCGAGAAGGGCCGAGTCGTGGGTGCCAAAGACCGCACGCGCGCCCGCACCCACACCGTCGTCCATCAGCAGACGCTCGGCCAGCTTGAAGAAGTTCTCATCGACATCCTTCTTTTTCGGGAAGGCGATGGAGTCGGGCTCCAGATAAGCGCCCTTGACCAGCCGAATGGTGGGCCTCATGGGAAGGAGCGACTCCAGGTCGGCCATGGTGCGATAGAGGTACGCCTGAAGGGCCAGGCCGACGTTCGGAAACACCACCCGCGCACGACGGTAGATATCGAGAGTGACCTCCGCGTACTTCGATCCTTCCATGTCTATCCAAAGAACGTTGTTCGATGCCTGAGCCTCGGTGCAAAGTCGCTTGATATGGGCGTTGCACAAATCGACACCGCCGGGCAGATCCAGACCGAGCTGCGTGGGCTTGACCGAAATTTCGGCGCGCTGCTTGGCCACCGCCACCGTGGCGAACACCTGAGAATAGTGGTCCGCAACCTCCTGGGCGGCCGCTTTGTCGAGAACGTTCTCACCCAGCCGGGTCAGGATGACGCCCGCGCCCATCTCATTGAGGCGGGTCGTCTCTCGCAGAGCGTCGTCGACTTTCTCGCCCGGCATGAACTTCCGCACCGCGGCTCTGGCGAATCTGTACTTCGGAACCGACTCGCGGAGCGTCTTGTTCTCCGAGGCCCACAAAAGGGCGGAACGCATCATGACGGTTTCTTGGCTCCTGAAATTATCTGGCCGCACCCTGAGCCGCGACCGCCGCGGCCCGCGCCGCCACGGCAGAAGCATCGCCCAGGTAGCGCCGGCCTTGGGGACGCAGATTCTCGTCGAGATCGTAGACGAGCGGAACGCCGGTCGGAATATTGAACTCCAGAATCGCGGTTTCGCTCATCGAATCAAGGTGCATGACGAGGGCGCGCAGCGAGTTCCCATGCGCGGCCACGATGACACGCCTCCCCGCACGAATGCTGGGGGCAATCTGCTTCTCCCAGCACGGCATCATGCGCGCGATGGTGTCCTTGAGCGACTCGCCTGACGGTCTTTCCTCCGCCAGGAGCGAGGCATAGAGCGGATCCTTGTGGCAGGAGCGCTCGTCTTCGCAATCGAGAAGCGGAGGAGGGGTTCCGAAACTTCGACGCCAGGTCTTCACCTGCTCCTCGCCATACTTCTTCGCCGTCTCTTCCTTGTTGAGTCCCTGCAGCGCGCCGTAGTGCCGCTCGTTGAGCCGCCAGGACTGCTCCACCGGAATTCCGGACAGGCCCATATCGTCGAGGACAATCTTCAACGTCCGGATCGCGCGCTTGAGGACCGAAGTGTAGGCAAGGTCGAAAGCGAGACCCTCTCCGCGAAGAAGCCTCGCGGCCTCATGCGCCTCCTTCTCCCCCTTCGCGGTCAGGTCCACGTCGGTCCACCCCGTGAACCGGTTCTGGAGATTCCAGTCGCTCTCCCCATGACGCAAAAGCACGAGCTGCATACGAGGGCAAGATTAGCGGAAAGCAGGCCCGAGTCCGTGAGCCGTGTCCCGAGCCCCTCCCCAGAAACTCCGTCCGCGAAGGGGGAGGGGTTTGGGGTGCGGACTTCAACGACAATCAGAACAACGAGGACAGGGTTCCTTCTTGAGGTCGTTGACGTTGTATTCTCCCTACAGATTGAGAGACCGCCCGTGACCGAAACGCTAACCATCCCCGCCCACATCGAAAACGGTTCCGTGCAACTCGACGCGCCCTTGCCCGCAGGAATCATCAGCGTGGAGCTCAGAGTCCGCCGGCTTCCCGAGATTCCCTCCCCAAAGCCATGGAAGTCCGTTGGCGACTTCGTGCGATCTCTCCCGCCAGGAAACAGATCTGGGGCCGAAATCGAGGCCCAGGTCAGAGAAGAACGCGAGTCTTGGCCTGAATGAGGTTGTACCTCGATACAAGCATCCTGATCCGCTGCGTCGAGGGAGATTCCGAAGAGAAGGGAGCGGCTCTTCGCTGGATCGATCGGGCCGAGGGCGCTCCAGGCGGCACAATCGTGTCTTCCCTCTTCGCCCGCGCTGAGTGCCTTGTAAAGCCGGTCCGCGAGGAAGACCATGACCTTCGGCGACTTTTCGACATGCTCTTCGAACAGTCGGGAATCGTCTTCCTTTCTGTTTCTGACTCGATTCTGGAGAAGGCCACGCTCATTCGCGCAAAGTACTCCCTCAAGATGCCGGACGCCATCCATATCGCTACCGCGCTCGAAGCCTCCTGCACAGCCGCAGTCATGCGTGACGATCCAATGCGAAGGAAGGGCCCCATCTTTGGTCTGCCCCTCGTTCACATCCTTGACTGACCCCTGAGTCGGTCCTCCCCGGGCTGCAGGGCTGGCAGCGCTATGGGCTGGGAGAAGCCCGGACCAGAGAGGTCGCCGTGAATCGCGAAGTTTGGGCCCAGGAATCGTGAAAGATCGGCCAGAGAAAGATCAACGCCTCCGGCGCGAACCAGAATGCGGATACCGCCCGGTGTGTTCTTCGGAACAACCGGTTCGGGATTCTCCGGAGTCGCGGAAACGCCCGAAAGCCGCAGCTCCATCTCGCCGATTTTGCGGTACTACGCCTCGGCGGGCGCCGCGCCGAAGAGGCACGAGAAACCCAGGCCAACCGCGCCGAGGGCGCGCAAAAGGCGAGTAAACCTGCGGACCGAACCCCGAGGGTCCGACTCGGATCGACGATGATAGCCCGACACTAACCACCCTTGCCGGCTCGCTGGAGCCGTGTTCTCGTGAGAGAGAGGCTACCTTATGTGCCCGGCCGCGCTCCCGCCTCCGTCTTGTAATGCCTGCTGTACCTGTTCTGTTGTGAACCCATGTGTCATTCCTACCGCACCTCTAGGGGTGCTGTCGATGTGTCCACCAAATCGGGGCAGGGCCACCTACAGCAACAACGCATCCACCCGATGCGCGTGCACGATCTCCTCGCACGGCGACCACTTGAAGATGGTGAACCGGCCGTCCTGGGAGGCCACCAGGGCGGTGGCGTCGCGCTGGTCGTGGACGAACTGGGCGGCCGAGAGGTGCCGCGTGCCTCCAAGCTGAACCGGCGCGGTCCGGGAGCGGGCGTTGCCTTCCACCGGCTCCGTATGCGAGACCTGCTCCACCGGGGGACTCCCCCGCCGGCGCGTGATCTTGGCGCCGAGGGCGAGGACTTCGTAGCGGTCATTGATGATGGTGGCGCCGTCCACCGCAGTGAGTCCGGCGATCGACTCGATGGCGCGCCTTAGGTCCTCCTGCCATTCGTGGTGACTGACGGCTTCGGGTCGCGCCTTCAAGAGGTCGGCGAGGCCCGAGAACGGAGGGTTGAGGGCGTAGAGCATGGGGCTCACCACCGACTCGCGCCACTGCGCGGTGCCTTCGGGAACGATGAGGAGCGCTCCCCCACGCCCGTGGGCGCGCATCGACGCCGCCATTTCAATCAGGACATTTACGGACTCGATCGAACCGCGGCCCTCCACAAGGCCGAGCAGTGACTTTACAAGTTGTGGACAATCGGGTATCGCTGCGCCGCCCGCCTCGTCGACCACTTTGACCTGATCGCCTTCCAGGACCGCCACGTTCACGAACTTGCCGAAAGGCTCGCTGCGATGTTTCACCACCAAAAGGCCTGAAGCCACGACCTCCACCACCAGGCAGAAGGCCGGGACATCGCGCGTGGTTCCCCAGACGTGGAAGTCGTCGCCGTGGCGCCAGACTCCCAGATGAATTCCCGGACGCTCCACCGCGGGCGCGACCTTCGCGAGCGGGGCGGGCCGGAGCGGAATCCGCTCCGCGAACATCAGAGGGTGCCCCGCCTGGCCGGGCGGGACGTAGGCGAGCGAGATCGTGGGAGTGACGCCCTCTTCACGCCTCAGGCTCGCCCAGAAAGCCGCGTCGATGAGCGTCTCGACGGCGAGCGCTTCCGGCGTCTCAGGGAGATCTTCACGGCCGCGTTCGCGGGCCACCGCGAGGTGCCGCGCGAAGTGCGCTTGCACCTTGGGAGCGACCGCGCGGGCGGCGGGGTAGGCGGGTTCGATCATTCGGGGAGAGGATAGCCCGCTGGATGGTCACGACCATTTTCGTGACAGACACGAATCTGGTCGGCACACTTCACCGACTCCGCGCCTCCCAAAGCTGCATCTCCACGCGCCGTCTCGTCTGGTCGGTCTGGCTCACCATCTGCGAGAGAAAACGTTCCGTCGCGTCGATCCGGGCGCCCGGGATATCGAACGGCTGATGAGCCGCGATGGCACGCATGATTGTGTCCGCCTCGGCGACGGCGCGCTGGTTCAGAATGCGCAGGGCGACGAGGTTCCTTTCAAGCTCGAAGCGCCGTGAACTCTTCACCACGCGTCTGAATGTCCGCGCTTCGATCGCGTCCTCCCAGAAGAGCCTCTGATGGCTGAGGACACCGAGACCCAGTTCCACCCTGACCCAGTCGAGCTCCGCCCCGACGAGAGGATCAAGGCGGTCGAGCAGAGCGTTCACCCGATCGAGGCCGAGGCCGGTGAGAGGCTTGCCGCCGCGCGCGACGTTCGCCATGGTATCGATCAGCCACTGACGGTCGGCGGCGGCCAGTCTCAGGAGCGGGCTGGACGTGACCTTCGGGAGCGTGCCTGCGGGAAGAGCGAGCAGATCCTTAAGGTAGCGCACGGGCACGGCGAGGCTGTGGGTGTCGCCGGCGCGGGTTGCGGCGAGGAGTCCGATGAGTTCGCCGTGAGTGTTGAAGAGACCGCCGCCGGTAAGACCGGCGGGCATCGAGACCGTGGTTTCGATGCGCTCGACGCCTCCCGACTTCGCTTCGCGAACACCCGAGACGATCCCCTCCGCCACCGTCATCTCCGCGCCCTGCGCCGATCCGACTGAGTAGACGGGCGCGCCCGGCGATGGCAGCGCATCCCGGCCGAGGTCGATCGGGCCTTTCGCCTCGGTGTTCAGTCGCGCGAGACCGGGGCCTTCGAGGACGGCGGCGACGGTCGCGGGCCGGAGGCCGTCATTGTGTCGGATCCGGATGGCGAACGCCCGGCTGACCAGAGGCCACGAGGTGACCACGGTCCGGTCGGCGACGATCACGCCGCTTCCCTGCGCCACCACGTCGCGCCTTCGGTCCAGACTTTCGACCACCACGACGGAGGACCCTGTGGCTTCGAGCACTCCGCCGGCATCGAGCGCCGGCCGCCTTGCCCGCTCGACGGTGCGCGGGCCGCGGGGCCGGGTGTCGGAAACGGCGCGTCGCGGTTCAGGTTCGTTCGCGCAGGATGAGAAAAGGAACCCGGCGGCAAGGGTCAGCGGGATTCGTCGATGCATCGATGAGCGGACCTGAAACACTCCTCTATTCTCTACCGGCAACTTGCTGGCGCCCTCTGGTTGGAGCCGCGCTAAGCTTCGTTTTTCCGGCGATGCGCCGAGGGAGAGTCCCCATGAAGGGCAACGACGAAATCATCCAGGTGCTGCAGGAAGTGCTGAGCGCCGAGCTCACCGCGGTCAACCAGTACTTCATTCACGCGCGGATGAACGAGAACTGGGGCTACAAGAAGCTCGCCGCTTACATCCGCAAGGAGTCGATCGAAGAGATGCAGCACGCGCAGCAGGTCATCGACCGCATCCTCTACTTCGACGGCGCGCCCAACATGGACAAGTACATGAAGATCAACGTGGGTAAAACCGTGCCCG
This sequence comes from Vicinamibacteria bacterium, assembly GCA_031364765.1. GTDB lineage: Bacteria > Acidobacteriota > Vicinamibacteria > Fen-336 > JAGNNV01 > JAGNNV01. The sequence continues at coordinate 1,415 of JANLWV010000103.1, read as the reverse complement.
AACAGTTCCGGAAGGATCTCGAGGTCGAGTACCAGGCGGTCCCGCGGCTCAACCAGGGCATCGAGGTGGCGCGCGCGCGCGGTGACAACGGCACCCGCGCGCTGCTCGAGACCATCCTCAAGGAAGAGGAGGAACACGTCGACTGGCTCGAGGCGCAGCTCGGCATCATCAAGGAAATCGGGATCGAGAACTACCTCGCCCGCCAGATGGAATAGGGTTTCGTTTCCGGTCCCGCGCGCCCTTGCGCTACGGGCGTGGGCGCGTCAGTTGGCGACTTGGGGCAGGAACGTGATCGGGACGATGGGCGTGTCGATCGGCTCCCGCGCGCCGATCGTGATCTGGAGAGCGTCCTCGATCGAGCCCACGAGATGGAAGACCAGATCCTTCCGCACGTTCTCGGGAAGCTCTTCCTTAACCTGCTTCGCGTTTCGCTTGGGCAGGAGGATCTCCTTCATGCCCAGGCGATGCGCGGCCAGCACCTTCTCCTTGATGCCGCCCACGGGCAGGATCCGGCCGGAGAGTGTGATCTCGCCGGTCATGGCCAGGCCTCGCTTGACCGGTCGACCCAGAAGCAGGGACACGATGGCGGTCACCAGGGTGATGCCGGCGGACGGTCCATCCTTCGGAATGGCTCCCTCCGGCACGTGCAGATGGATGTCGACTCTCTCGAAGAACGAGTCTTCGATGCCGAGACGGCGCGCATTCGAGCGCACCCAGCTCAAGGCCGCGGTGGCGCTCTCCTTCATGACATCGCCCAGCTGGCCGGTGATGGTGAGACCCTTCTCCCCCCACATCTGCGAGGCTTCGATGAAGAGCACGTCGCCGCCGGACGGCGTCCACGACAGGCCGAGAGCGACGCCGGGGATCAAAGCCCGCTCCTCGATCTCGCCTTTCTCGAAGAACGGAGCGCCGAGAAACTCTTCGACCTTCTCCGGGGTGATCGCGATGGTTTCGGTGACGCCTTCCGCCCGTTTTCTGGCTACTTTGCGGATGATGCTGGCGATTTCGCGCTCGATGTTGCGCAGTCCCGCTTCACGCGTGTACTCGCGAATGAGCTTGGTGATGGAGTCGTCGCCAAAGGCGATGTGCTCCGCGGTCAGGCCGTGGTTCTCGAGTTGTTTCGGAATGAGGTGCCGGCGCGTGATCATGTGCTTTTCCTCCTCGGTGTAACCGGCGAGGCGGATCACTTCCATGCGGTCCCGCAGGGCGGGGGGAATGGTGTCGAGGACGTTCGCGGTGGTGATGAACACGACCTCCGAGAGGTCGAAGGCCACATCGAGGTAGTGGTCCTTGAAGCTGTTGTTCTGCTCCGGGTCGAGAACCTCGAGCAGCGCCGCCGCGGGATCGCCGCGGAAATCGTGGCCGAGCTTGTCCACTTCGTCGAGCATGAACAGCGCGTTCTTGCTCTCGCAGCG
>JANLWV010000062.1:0-14979 GCA_031364765.1 Vicinamibacteria bacterium | reverse complement strand
CGATCTTCAGTTCGCTCGAAGCCGCGAAGGCGGAGGGGCGGCGCCTTATCGTGGTCGCGGACAGCGTCGATGTTCGCGCGGCGACCCGGCGGGCGCTCGACGAACTCCAGAAGAGCGACAAGGGTTATTTCCTCATGGTCGAGTGGGACGCCCACACTCCCGATCCGAAACCCGGCCTGGAGCGCCTGGTGGCCTTCGACAAGCTGGTGAAAGAAGTCCAGCAGCGCGTCAAGCTCGATGACACGCTTTTGCTCTTCACCGCGGATCATTCCTTCGCTCTGCGGGTTACGGGTGGCGGGCCGGACGAGCCGCTTCTCGAAGGCTACGACGAATGGAAGGCGTCTGCGGTCAGGGGCCAGCCGGTGCGCCTGAAGTACGTGATGGTGGAAGACTCCCACACCGCGGAAGAGGTCGCGGCGATCGCCATTGGCGCAGGCTCCGAGCGAGTGAGCGGCTTTTTCCCGAACACCCGACTCTTCCACGTGATTATGGACGCCTGGGGCTTTAAGCCGGACCCCCTCAACGCTTCTGTGGATCGATCGAATCCATGATGAGGGCGCCCACGCGAGCGTAGTCTCCGCCCATGTGGTGCCCGCCGGGCAGAACCACGGTGCGGGAGATCCCTGCCCCGATGTCACGACAGGCCGAGTCGTCGTCCTCGCCTTGCAGGCAAACCACCGGCGTTCCTCTGAGCTTCCCGATTTCCGGCGCGGTGGGGAAATTGGGATCCCCGTGGCCGCCCAGCCAGCCGCTGAGATGAAACTCGAACTGGGCATGGCTTGACAGACCGATGAGGGCCACACCTGCAAGCCTTGTTCGCAGATCAGCCGGCAGCCGGCTCACGAGAAAAGGCAGGACGTCGGCCCCAAACGAGAAACCGACCAGCAGAACCCGGCTCTTCTTCTTCGCCACCAGGTAATGACGAATGACCGCATCGAGATCGCGCGCGGCTCCCTCGGGCGTTCGTGGGCTCCAGTAGTAATCGAGGCTGCTCCAGCCGAGAACGGGCACGCCCCGGGCGGCGAGCGCTCCCGCGATGCCTTTGTCGATGTCGGCCCATCCGCCGTCACCGGTCAGCAGGACGGCCAATGTGTCACTCGACGTTCCTCCCACGGCCTCCACCTCGGAGAGCGGGAGATTGGGCGCTCCGGGATCCTTGGGCGGCGCGATCGCGGTTTCTGGCTTTGAAAGAGTGTCGTACGCCGAGACGAACTGCGGGTCCCAGTTCTTTGGCACTGAGAAGCCATGACCCACGTGCGGGAGTGAGAACAGCGTCGCTTTTGGGATCTGACCCACGAACGTTCGCGTCCCTCCCGCCTCGCATACCTGGTCGATCTCGCCCTGGAGGACAAACCAGGGAACCGCGAGCTCCGAGGCTGCGCCGAGATCGAAGCCGGGGCCCTTTTTTCGAGGTGTCAGTGTAAGACCCCGCTGCGCGCAGAGCGGCTTTCTCACCTCCAGGTCAGGACAAAAGCCCAGACTGATGGCGCCCGCGAAGGTCTCGGGCGGGGCTGAAGCTATGAGTCCGTACACCAGGGTAGCGCCGGATGAGTAGCCCACGAGGATCGGTCGCTCGTAGCGAGGAAGCTTCAGGCGGAGTTGGACCGCCCGCGCGAGTTCCTCAAAGTCGCCTGCGGGATAGACGCATTTGCGTGAGGAGGCCTCCAGGTTCTTCTGGAGAGTGCGCATGTCGATACCGGCAACCGCCGCGCCCAGGCCTTGCAGTCTCCGCGCCATATCGACGACTCCCTGATTCCAGCCGCCGTCGCCCGAGACGAAGAGAACCACCGAACGTGGTGGTCCCTCGGGCCGGTAGATGGCGACGCGTCCGAAGGAACCGAAGGTGAACGAGTCGTCCTGGCCCTGGACACTCGGAGCAGCGAGGAGAATCAGGCCCAGCGAAGCAATGGCGCTCTTCATTTTCGAAAGATCTTTCGATAGCCCCCCGCGATCAGCGCCGCGACGTCGGCGAGGATGCGGGGGAGGGCGAGGCCGCCCGGATAGGTCAGATAGCGCGGCTCCCAGACCGGCTGAAACTTTTCCTTGTAGGTGCGCAGGCCCTGGAAGTTATAGAACGCCTCTCCTTGTTTGTAGACGAAGGCGCCGGCCTTCGTCCACAGGGACGCGACGGGCGACGCGTCAAGCCCGGAGAGAGGCGCCATGCCCAGGCTGAACCACTGGTAGGTGCTCGACTGTCCCCAGAGCATGATGTTGACGAAGAGCGCCTCCATGACATTCTTTGGGGCGCTGTCTCGAAACCGCATGAGGTCGACCGAGAGCTCGACGTCAAAAGGTCCAGGCCAGAGAGTCGCGAAGGCCTCGATACGCCCGGACACCTCGACGATACCCACCGGAAAGCGAGAGACATACGCTCGATCGAAGAAGCCCAATGAGAAGCCCTTCTCCGCGGTGGACTTGCTCTTCATCCACTCCTTCGAAACCTCCTCCAGCTCGTCGAGGATCGCGGGAACGCCTGCCTTCCCGATGACACGGAAACTCCCGCCCTCTTTCTCCAGACGCCGAAGAGAGTTGCGGTACTCCTTGCCGGCGCTGCCCAGTAGCGAGAAGGCCCCGAGGGAGACGCGGGCTTCCTCTCCGAGTTTGGCGAAGGCGAAACCAAAATCGGCGTACAGATGAAGGCGATCCTTGCTGACCTCGTAGAAGACGGGTTCACCGTCGAAGTCATCGCATCGTTCGAGGAACTCGCGGATCAGGCCGGGCGCCGCCTCCGGAGGGCCCACTGGATCACCGAGGGCCACCCAGGTGCGGCCCTGAACCGCGTACATGATGAATGCCGAGCGGTCTCCATTGAACAGCACCGCCTTGTCGCGCAGATAAACAAGAAACGGCGAGGTCGCGTTTTGCAGGGCGATCGCGCGTTCAGCGTCGGCGAGGTCCTGGTCGTCAGGGAGCCGCACATCGGGGGGCTTGGGCCGCAACAATCGCCCTACCCCGAAAAGGAGCAGCGCCATGGCGGCGCCCACCGATGCTCTCAGGAATCGAGGCGCTTCCTGATCGAACTCGAACTGCCACCACAGGTCGTGGCTGTATTCGACATGTTTGAAGGCAAAGAAGCCCAGCCCCACGGACGCCCCGACGACGGCCACCACGCAGCCAACCCAGCCCAGCGAGAAATGAGTGGCGAAGAAGGCGGCTTTGCGATCGAAGTGGCCGCGGGCCTTGATCAGGGTCGCGAGCAGAACCCCGAGGAACATCGCCTCTTCGAAGTCGCCGCCCTTGAGGAGCGCGGCGACCAGTCCCGTGGCGACGCTTATGACCGCGAGGTAATACGTAGCGTCCAACCGCCGGGCCACGCCTTGAGACACGAGGAGGAGAACCACGCCCACAACACTGCCGAGAAAGTGCGACGCCTCAATGAGCGGCAAGGGCAGTACGTCGGCGAGCCAGTCGAGCCTTCCTTCGGCGGCCGGAGTGGCGCCGGAGAACAGGAGCACCGCGCCGGCGAGGAACGTAAAGACGGCGAGCACCCGCGGTGTGACCTCCCGAGCCAGCGCGCCAAAGAGCGCCCGAACTCGGGCCGCTTGATCAAGGCGCTGTCGGACCTCGTCCGCGATAAGGATCACCAGGGCGACGGCGAGGGGCAGGAGATAGTAGATGGCGCGATACAGAACGAGGGCGGGCAGAATCTGTCCCACGGTGAGGAACGGCTTCAGCAGAACCACCATCGCGGATTCGAAGACGCCGACGCCTCCCGGCACGTGAGAAACCACCGCGAGCATCTGCGCGGCCAGGAACGCGCCGAGGAGCGCGCTCAGGGGCAGATCGCTCGGCGGAAGCAGGGGGTAGAGCACGGCGGCGGCGAGGACCCAGTCCAGAATCGAGAGTGCGAACTGACCCACGACAAGTCGTGGCGCCGGGATCGGAATCTCGAAGCCATGGAACCGGATCGCCGCCTTTCGCCACAAGGGCAGAAGCGCATAGGCCACACTGACTAGGACGAGGCTCACGCCCGCGACGCGCATCAGCGAATGGCCTGGCATTCCTTCGAGTCCAGGAGGCGGCGCCGCCGCCAGGGTCAGTCCTCCGAGGACGAGGAGGCCAAGCCAGAACGTGGCGGTGTAGAAGAGAACAATGCGTGACAACTCCGCCGGGGTCAGGCCCCAGCGCGTATAGAAGCGGTAGCGCACCGAGGCCCCCGACAGCATGCCGAAACCCATCGTGTTCGCTATCGCGTAGGCGACGAACGCGGCGAGGGAGATACGCAGGCGCGAAATCGTCCGGCCGATGTAGAGGAAGGCGAGCTGATCGTAGCCGGTGAGCACCACGTAATTAAGGCCGGTTAGAGCCAGCGCAAGGAGAAGTCGTCCGAACGGCACGGCCAGAAGGTCCGTCGAGAGGTCCTGATAACTGACGCTGTGAAGTTCGCGGCGAAGCACCAGCAGGGCGATGGCGAAAAGCAGAATTCCCCCAGCCGGGCCCGCGAGGCGCTGGAGTCGTCCGTTCATCCGGAAGGCTTCGGGCTGTACGCCGGTCGGATGGTGAGAGCGCTAACGAATCGACTCAACGCTTCGAAGTCTGGATCCATTCCATCGCCTCAAGCAGGCTCTTCTGCAACTGCGGCTGGTTGTCGCTGAAGCGGTGATCGGCGGCCTCAATCAACCAAACCCTGCGGGTCGGCACGACGGCGCCTAGAACCCGGTTCAGGGTGTCCACGGGGACGAACTCGTCGTGGGTCGAATGAATGGCGGCGAGCGGCATGCTCCCGAGCTTTGCCACGTACTGGCCCGCATGAAACGATGGCTCGTTGGGCGCCTGATGAGTGATGTAGATGATGGAGTCCTTCCACCGCCATCCCAGTTCGTTCACGTCCGGGAGTCCGAGAGCTATGACTCCAGACAGCGCCTTCTGTAGTTCTGGATCTGTCGCGGCGAGGACGGAGAGTCCCGCTCCCTCCGAAATACCGATGAGGGGAACTTTGACCTCGCGTCCCTGTCGCGCCGCATCGACGAAAGCGCGAAAATCGCCCGGGATGTCGTCGGGTGAGAGCGTCTTGCTCCCGCTGGTGAAGCTGGACAGGTAGGCCTTCGCGTCCACTCCGACCACGAAGTAACCCTTGGACGCGAGGAACTCGGCGACCGCAGGCGCCAGGTGGACAAACCCTCCATCTCCACTCGTGACGACCACCGGCGTGCCCGTCTTCGCTCCGTATAGGCGCAGGGTTTGGCTTTGGCCGCGGACAACCAGGGGTGGTTGCGTTTGCGCGGAAACGGCGGCCGCGGTCAAGCCCAAAACGGCGAGCGCCAACCGAGAGTCCTTCTTCATTCGGCCAGTGTAGACCAGGTCCAGAGGCCCGAAGGAACGTGGCGTCGCCACCTGAGCGTTGGTGGCGAACGCCAGCGTCCATGGAGACCCGCGTTACTGCTTGGCGACGATCTGATCCTGGATCTTTTCGTACACCGCATGCGGGACGATCTTCCTTGAGCGGAGGTCGCTCTTCATCTTGTAAGGCCGTCCGTTGACGATCCTCTGCGCGTAGGTTTTCCCGATCGCGGGAAGGGACTCGAGTTCAGCCAGGGTCGCGGTGTTGAGATCGAGGGTTGCGTTGTCCTTCGAAGTCGCCGCCGTCGATTGAGCGACTGCCGGTGTCGCCAACTTGGCCGCCTTCGGGTCGCCGGGCCTGGCGCTGGGCGGTTTGGGCGAGGCACCCGCGGCGAGGGGAAGGACGAAGGCCAGGGCGACGGCCGGGATAAGCGAGTAGGTGGGTTTCATGTTTTCTCCTTTATGGTCAGCCGGTCTGCGGGATTGTCCCGTTTCTCCGGCTGTTCACTAAGGTAATACGTAGGTTCGGGTCGGGGAGACTCAGGGTCGCGCCACATTTCACGGATGTCATGAAGCTGAAGGACGCCGGCCATGGCTGGACTCGTCTACCCAAGTGTCGGCAATGGAAACCCTGGTGCAATAATGAACGGGCGCATGAGAGTGACTTCGAAATGAGAGTTCTCCTGGTCGAAGACGACGAAACGATCGGTGATTTCATCGCCCGAGGCCTGCGCGAGGCGGGCTTCACCGCCGATTGGGCGCGCGACGGCGCCGCAGGGTTGGAACTTGCCCTCGGTGGCCACTACGTAGCGCTCGTCCTCGACCTGATGTTGCCGGAACGCGACGGCCTTAGCCTGCTCGAGGAATTAAGGCGGCGCGGCCGTCAGACGCCGGTGCTCATCCTGAGCGCGCGGCGCGACGTGGCGGATCGGGTGAAAGGGCTGGAGACGGGCGGAGACGACTATCTGACCAAGCCATTCGCGTTCTCCGAGTTGCTCGCTCGCGTCCAGGCGCTCGTCCGCCGGTCTACCGGCATAGCCGAGCCGACGGCGCTCGGCTATGCCGACGTGACCCTCGACTTGTTGACCCGCGAAGTGCGACGCTCGGACAAACGCCTGGACCTGCGCCCGCGGGAGTTCGCGCTGCTCGAGTACCTTCTGCGCAACCCCGGGCGGGTGCTGAGCAAAACGCTGATCCTGTCCCACGTCTTCGACTACGGTTTTGACCCGAGGACCAACGTGGTCGACGTGCTCGTTCACCGGCTTCGCGAGAAAATCGACAAGGAGTTCGACCCAAAGCTGATCCAGACGGTGCGCGGCGCGGGCTACGCGCTGCGACTCCCCTAAGTGAATCGCCCCGCACCTTTGTCCGTGGACGCTCGGCGCATTGGCCGTCCATGGGCGTCGCTGACGTTCCGTCTGCCGTTGTGGTACGCGGCTCTCTTTGTGGTCAGTGCTGTCGCGCTCTCCGCCCTCAACTACCGGCTGCTCGCCACATTGCTCGATCGCCGAGACCGCGAACTCGTCGAGTCCACGCTGCGAGACTACGGGGCGGAATTTGAAGCCGGCGGTCTGAAGGCGCTGGAGCGCGCCGTGCAGGCGAGAGAGCGCGTGGTCGGCGGCGCCGATCTGTACATCCGCGTGCTTTCGGCGAGGGGCGATACCATCCTCCTCCGCATGGCGCATGGGTTCGAGGAGTTCCCTCCGAGCAAGGTGGAACCGAGCCCGCGTGTGGGCTTGCTCCAGTGGACCGAAGTCAAGGACGCGAAGGGTGGCGATGTCCTGGGCGTGGCGGCGATGCGGCTCAAGAGCCGCGCCGTGGTGGAGGTGGGGCGCACGTCCCGGCAGAGAACCGAGGTGCTGGAACAGTACCGAAAGGAGCTCGAGGGAACGTCGCTCATCGTACTCGCCCTCGGTCTGGGCCTTGGCGCCCTCTTCACGAGGACGGCGCTGCGGCCGGTCCGCGACATGACCCAGGTCGTGTCCCGCATCATCGACACGGGCCGGGTCTCCGAACGGGTGCCTGCCGCAGAAGGAAACGATCCCCTGAGAGCACTGGCGCGGCTCTTCAACACCATGCTGGAGCGGCTCGACCGCCTGGTGTCGGCGATGCGAGACTCGCTCGATAACGTCGCCCACGATCTGCGCACGCCCATGACGCGCCTTCAGTTCACCCTGGAGGACGCGCTTGAGGCCAGGGATGTTGAGACCGCGCGCGACCGCGTCGCGGATGCCCTGGCCGAAACGGAGCGGGTCACGGGCACCTTGAACGCGCTCCTCGATCTCTCCGAGGCGGAAGCCGGCGTGATGCGTCTCCAGCGTGAACCCGCCGAAGTCGGGGCGCTCGTCGAGGACGCGATCGAGCTGTACTCGGATGTCGCCCAGGAGAAAGAGGTACGCGTGACCTCGCATTGTCAGGGGGGGCTTTGCGTCGACGTCGATCGACGCCGCATGCGGCAGGCGCTTGCGAATCTCCTCGACAACGCGCTCAAGTACACGCCGCGCGGGGGCGCCATCGAGTGGTTTGCGGCCGCGGAAGGCCCGAGCGTGCTACTGTCGATCATCGACACCGGACCGGGCGTTCCCGCAGAAGAACAGGACCGGATCTGGGAGCGGCTGTACCGCGCCGATCACAGCCGCTCGGAGAGAGGCTTGGGAATTGGACTCAGCCTCGTTCGGGCCATTATCCGGGCCCACGGTGGTTCGACGTCGGTGAACAGCGCGTTCGGCCATGGCGCTCAATTCTTCATCCGCCTTCCCGCAGCCGTCCCGGCGGGTCCGTCTCCTCTTTAGCTCGGGAGTTCAAACACCATGGAAGTTCTCTTATGGATCTTGACCGGCCTCTTCGCCGGGTGGCTCGCGCGCCTGGGAGCGCGACAGCGCAGCTTCGGCTTGATCGGAGACCTCGTCCTGGGGTTGCTCGGCGGTTCGTTCGGAGGTTTCACCCTACGCCGACTCGGCGTGACGGTGCCCGAGGACGTGGTGCGGCATGTCATCGTCGCCTTCGTTGGCGCTCTCGTACTCATCGCTCTCAGTCGGGTCGGCTTGCGCGCCCTTCATGGCAGCCTGCGATTTCTTGCCGTCCCCTCCGGTCTGACCCGCGAAGACCTGGTAGCGCGCCTTCGCGCCCTTGGCGAGGTCAATCCCCGGGTGCTAGCGCGCCTGGTCGAGCACCCCTTCGCCTCGCGCGACTTGTCCGCCGCCCTTGACCGGGAACTGACGCTCGGCCAACGCCTGGCGGACTCCGTAGCCGCTTTCGGCGGAAGCTGGACCTTCATCGGAATCTTCTTCTCGGTGATGAGCCTGTGGATCATCGTGAACCTCGAGGCGTCGAAGCCATTTGACCCCTATCCATTCATCCTGCTCAATCTGGTTCTTTCCTGTCTGGCCGCTATGCAGGCGCCCATCATCATGATGAGCCAGAACCGTCAGGCCGCGCGAGATCGGGCGGACGCGAAGAACGACTACGAAGTCAACTTGCGCGCCGAGATCCAGATCGACCGCCTTCATGCGCGTTTGGACGAACTGCGCGATCGTGAACTGGAGGGGCTCTTGAACGAATTGAAACGGCTGAGCGAAGCGGTCGCCGCGCGGGCCGCGGCGCCGCGACCGTGAGCCTGGCCCCCCTCAAGCCCATCGAACCTGTCTTTGCTCATACCGCCAGATCGACCGTTTTATGGTTACGTTGCTGGTGACGTTCACGATGATCACACAATCGCATGGTTCGGACTTCCCCAGGGGCTAGCTGTGGTTTCTCACGACGTTGTTCACGGGTTGAGTGAGTCTTGAGATGGGTATGGCTCCCTTGAGTCCGCCGTGCGGTCTTTTGAAATTGTAGTAGCGAAGCCAGGGGTCGAGGGCACGGCGCCTCTGGGCTGAGGAGGTGAATGGTCGCCCATAGGCCCATTCCCGAGTGATGGTCTGGATGAATCGCTCCGCCTTGCCGTTGGTCTGTGGGCGGTACGGGCGCGTGCGCTGCCGCTTGATCCCAAGCCTCAGGCACCAGGTCTGGAAATCACGGCCGACGAAGACTTTCCCGTTGTCGGTGAGGACGCCTCTCACCGTGACTCCGTGACGGCGGAAGAACGCCGCCGCCTTCTGGAGAAAGGAAATCGCCGATGCGGCCTTTTCATGCCGATAGGTCTCCGCGAAGGCCAGCCGGGACGCGTCATCCACAGCTACGAAGACGTACTCCCATCCACCATGACCGCGATGGCGCCGGTCGCCTGTGATCCGATGACCGACGCCGTTGATGCGGCCCAGCTTCTTGATATCGATATGGATCAGCTCGCCTGCAACGCTCCGTTCGTACCGAATCACCCGTTCCTTGGGCTCCAGGTCTTTCAGCTTTCCCATTCCAGCAGCCTTGAGTATTCGAGCCACTGTGGCCCGAGGAATCCTCAGGCTTTGGGCGATCCTCTCCCCGGTCATCCTGAAACGGCGCATGGAAAGGATGAGGTCTCGGGCATCTTCGGGTAGTCCCAGCGGACTGAGGTGGGGCCGTGACGAACGATCGTTGAGCGAACCTGGCTCTCGCTTCGCGCGGGCCAGCCACTTGTAGATCGTCCGTCTACTGACCCCGCTCGATTCGGCCGCGGCTTTGATCGTCCAGCTCCCGTCGTGGACCTTTTCCACGATCCTGGCCCTTTGAAAAACGGTCGTGCGTGCTTTACTGTGAATCTTCACCTGGGTGTCTCCTTGGTCTGTTTGGGTGTGGTAACCACAAACATCCTAGGACTCACCCCAGGTGAACAACCTATTGAGAATTCACAACTAGCGCACGGGGCATACTGCAGCGTCGCCTAACCCCATTAAGAAGGCCCACCATTAAGAAGGCCCACGTCAAGTAGGCGGACTCCGTCCTTCCGGGAGCGAGAGACTCCCGAGCTCTGTGTCAGCGAAGAGCAGATAGACCTCGCCTCATGCATCGAGTGGTGGACCGCCGGCAGAGTGGCGTCCCCACACCATTTCGGGCTCGGTCGATCGGAGACCAGATCGCCTGGGTGCAGTTTCGGCGAGGCAAGGAGGAGCTGTGGCTTCTGGAAGGGGAGGGGCCGCGCCCCGGGAAGAAACCCTGAGATGAGGAAGGTGCTGCTCGCTACCGGGATCCCGTGTAACCCGGGCCGCGCACCGCCTGCCCCGGTCGAGCCTCCGTGATCCGGCCCTGGTCCACCACCAGCACGCCGTTGACGGCGACGTAGGGGATCCCCGCGCTGTACTGGTTGGGGTTCTCGAAGGTCGCACGGGCGGCGACGGTGTTCGGGTCGAAGACGGTCAGGTCGGCGCGGAAGCCGACCTTGACCAGGCCCCGATCGGGGATCCCCGCCGCCTGGGCCGCGAACGACGTCATCTTGCGGACCGCCTCTTCCAGCCGCAGCACCTTCTGCTCGCGCACGTAGTAGCCCAGGATGCGCGAGGCCGAGCCCCAGCCGCGCGGGTGCGACGTCTCTCCCGCGAAGGGGCCGTCCGTGGCCTTCGACTGGGAATCGGTGTCGAAGGACACGAAGGGATGCGCGAGCGCCGCCCGCACGTCCGGCTCGTCCATGATCGACAGGATGCAGGCGGCGTTGGCACGGTCGGCCAGCACGATGTCCATCACCACGTCGCGCGGGTCCTTCTTCTCGAGGGCGGCGATGGCGGCGATCGTCTTTCCCTCGTAGGCCTTGAGCTTCGGGGAGAGCACCTCGGCCACCATCACGCCCTCGCCGCCGCCCGCGCCCAGCCACTGGTTCTCCCACTCCGCGTCCGCCTTGTCCATGTCCGCCTTCACGCGGTCGCGCGTCGCGGGATCGGCCAGACGCTTCAGGAGCGGGTCGCGTCCCCCTTCCCGGACCCAGGGCGGCAGGCAGGCGTCGAGGCCGTTCGAAGCCCGGTTCCACGGGTACTGGTTGGCCGAGACGTCGATGCCGCGGGCGCGCGCCGCCTCGATCTTCGCGAGGATCTGGGGCATGCGGCCGAAGTTCGGCCGGTAGGCCGTCTTCAGGTGCCACACCTGCGCGCGGATCCCCGCCTCCTGGGCGATGCGGAAGACCTCGTCGAGGGAGGCGTCGATGCGGCCGGACTCGGACCGCTGGTGCGTGAAGTACGCCCCCCCGTAGCGGGCGGCCACCTTCGCCATGGCCACGATCTCCTCGGTCGAGTTGAAGATGTCGGGCACGTACTGGAGAGAGGACGAGAGCCCGAGCGCGCCCTCGCGCATGGCCTCGTCCACGAGCGTGCGCATGCGCTGGAGCTCGTCGGGGGTCGCGCGCCTATTCTCCTTGCCGATCACGAAGTCGCGGAGGCCCCCGCTGCCCACGAAGGTCCCGAGGTTGATGGCGGCCCCGCGTCGCGCGAACGTCTTGAAGTAGCCGTCTATGGTCCGGAAATCGGGCGTGAACCCGTAGCGCGTGTCGCGGTCCCGGCTTTCCGCGAGCATGCGGTCGTTGATCGGCGCGATGGAGGCGCCCTCGCCCGTGATCTCGGTGGTGATCCCCTGTGTGATCTTCGAGGCGGCCCGGCCGTCCACGAGCACCTTGTACTCGGACTGGCCGAGGAGGTCGATGAAGCCGGGCGCGATCACGAGAGAGGTCGCGTCGACCACGCGCTTGGCGGTGGCTCCCTCCAGCCGGCCCACGGCCGCGATGCGTCCGTCCCGCACCCCGACGTCGGCCACGAACCAGGGCGCGCCGGTACCGTCGACGACGCGGCCCCCACGAAGGAGAAGGTCGTAGCTCGACTGGGCGGAGCACGGGCTGCCGCCGGCGAGGAGCAGCAAGGCGAGCCCGCCCAAAGGGAGAGGCGATGCTTTCATCATGGGCGAGAGTCTAGCCAGATTGGGGGGCGAGGTTCAGCGGCTGATCCGCGTCACTCCCGGAAAGGAGTCGAATCCCTCGTCGAAGGTCAGGATACGGTCGACCTGCTCGCGCTGCATGACGGCCAGGTGCAAGGCGTCCCGAGCGGACAGGCTCCTCGTTCCCAGAAGGATGGTCTTGGCCCGCTGCACGATCGCGGCATCGATCGGGAAGACCGACGGGACGTCGATGAGAGCAAGAAGGAGCGAGATCGGGTCGGTGAGAGGCAGAGCCACACCAGGGGAGCCTACCGTTCGAGGGCGGCCACGTCAGCCAGATCCTTCAGGCGGGCCGCCGCCCGCTTGTTGGCGATCAGGTCATCGCGACCGAGAACCGGAACCGTGACGTCCGCGAAGGGGAAGGAGGCACGTCGATCCCACGCCGCGTCGAAGCCGATCCCGGAGACGCCGGTCAGGATGTCGATCCGCCGCGGTGGAAGTCCGATCTGGACGACGCTGTCCGGAGCGGCAAAGTCCAACGCCGAGAGGCCAAGCGCGCCCACGGGAGCTCCGAACTGAGCCAGGGCTCGAAAGACACGCGCGGCGTTCGCGTCGTCCGCGGCGACCCAGATATCAATGTCGCCGGTCGCGCGCGGCACACCGTGCGCGGCCATCGCGTAGGCGCCCACGACCAGAAAGCGCGCCTCTTCTTTCAAGAGACTCCGAAGGAGGTCGATGAAGTCCTCGTTCAATCGACCTCGGGATCACCGAGCCTCCGCACTCTCACCGGCCAGGCATCACGGGACGGCCGCTCGGTCATGCCCTGCGCGAACGAAAAGGCGTCCATAGCCAGCGGCCACATCATGGCAAGGCGCTCGTCGGCGGTGGTGGTGGAGGAAAGGTCCTCGTTCGGCTCCTGGCCCAACCCGAACCGGCGAACCGGCCACGCCGCACGACGATGGCGGCGTTCGTCCTCGGGGCTTCGGACGGGCGCGCTGCTGGCGGTCATCACCATCAATTCTAGCCCGCCGCTGCTGGCCAGGCCTCGGCGATTCCTCTGTCGAAATTCGCCTGCTCCACCTGGGCGCTTCGAGCGTCAAGAAGATTCGCCGACTAAGATCGCGTCGCTTGAATATCCGTGGTGTGGCCTCCGTCTCCGGGCGCGAGGTTTCGTTCCGGGACGCGTGCGATGCCCTCGATACAGCGCTCGCCGGACCGGCGCGCCATGACATCCTGGGCGAAGTCTCGAAGGCGAAGACTTTCGACCGGGCGGTGCGGCACCTGAGGGATGGCATGCGGGGGCACCGCTTCGAGGCCTTCGGGGTGTCGCTTTTCGCGGGCCGATGGGTGAAGAGTTTCGATCACCTCACGCGGGCGGACGGGTTTCACATCCTGCACGACTGGGACGGCAAGGCCGATCGGTTCAATGAGGACATCATCCCCGTCGAGGTCGCAAGCTACGCGGAACGAACGGTCCGTCCGGGGGATCACGTCAAGGGTCGCGTGGCCCTATCGGTTCTCCTCGACTACTACTTCGTTCATCTCCTCGCTCTTCTGGCTCTGCGGGCGTGGGACGAGGGCGACCCGAACTCGAATCTCGACACGGTGAGCCGGCTGCTCGGCCGCCTTCAGGGCCCCGGTGGAAGCGGGCAGGCGTTCGCGCGCAACGCCGAAACCCTGATCCTCATCGCCACTTCCCATTTCGAGCCCGACATCGCCGCCTACGAACGCCTCCTCCTGAAGGTCCGGACGCTCGACCCCTCTCATCGACTGAGTCTCGCGACGACTCATGCCGCGATCCTGGGCTGCCATCTGCGCTTTGGTCTGGAAGTCACTTACGCCTTTAACCTGGGCGAGCTTCGCGCCGATAACGTGCCCGACTATCCGTGGCTGTGCGAGGCCCTTCTCACCCTTCTCGAAGCGTACGCCTCCACGAAGCAGGCGGGACACGAAGGAGACGGGACAGGACGAATCAGTGAAGCGCTCCTCCTGGCGCTCACCCCTGATCCTCAGGCCTTTCTGGGCTCGGATCCTCCCGACTCGCTCGGGGTTTGTGCGGGTCAGCGAGCCAGGGTTCGCGACCTTTTCGCCGCCCATCGATCGGATCTTCTTCAGGACTTTGAGGCGCATCGGCCCACTCCCGCCCGCTACTCGCCCTGCTCGTTCACTTTCAACTTCCCCCACAACCTGGTCAAAGGCGTGGTGGTCGACGCCGTGCGGCGGGGCGTTCCCTGGTCGCTCACGCTGGACGACCTGCTGACCGCGGTTCCAAACCCGCAGGCACCCAGCGCTTCCCCTCTTTCGCTCGCCACCACTCTGATGGGCTATGCGCTTTTGAGCCCGGATACCATTCGCGGCCGGCCCCATCCCGCCATCGTCTACGACCCGGTGGCGGGTCTTCGCACGTTCGAGAACACCATCAGGCTTCTCGCCGCCCCGTCATGAGGCCGACCGATCAGTGCTCAAAAAGATTCTGGTAACCCATCAGGTCGAGGTCGGACATCAGGGGAATGGTCCGGAAGCACTCGGCGGCGAGCTCAGTCCGGCCCTCGCGCGCCAGCATCATCACCAGCTTGTCCATGATGGGGTGGAGAAGAGTCACATCCGCCGTCGCATACTTGAGCTGGGCCGGACTCAGATCGGAGCGCGACCAGTCGGTGCTTTGCGAGGTCTTGTCCATCTCGACGTCGACGAGCTCAAGGGCGACATCTTTCAGGCCATGCCGGTCGGTGTACGTGCGGACGAGTTTGCTCGCCGTGCGCGTGCAGAAGATCGGGGCCATGATGATGCCGAGATGGTGGCGGATCGCCGCCACATCGAATCGCGCGAAGTGGAGAATCTTGAGAACACCTCGGTCCTCAAGCAGGCGCTTGAGACGCGGCGAGCCCTGCGAGGCGGTGAGCGGAGCCTTTCGTCCCGGCGTCGGGG
>JANLWV010000045.1:0-14633 GCA_031364765.1 Vicinamibacteria bacterium | reverse complement strand
TGATCTTCCGCGAGGACACGGTCGAGAACCTCCTCCTTGCCCTCAAACCCGACGTTCACTGCAAAGGGCCCGACTACACGGAGGAGACCGTGCCGGAGCGGGAGATCGTGCGTAGTTACGGCGGGCGGGTCGCGATTGTGGGCGATCCGAAGGACCACGACACCCGCGCGCTCCTCGCGCGGCTCGCATCGCGATAGATTCAACACCCAGTGTGAGAATTCTGGTTGTTCGGCTGTCGTCGATTGGCGACGTTGTTCACACCACGCCAATGGTGGCGGCCCTCATCGAGGCGGGCCACGAGGTGGCGTGGGCGGTGGAGCCTCCCGCCGCTCCCCTCGTGGCCTCCGTGAAAGGCCTGGGCCACACCTTTGTCCTGCCCAAGGCCTCCGCCTACGACTGGAACGACCGATTCCGGCTGGCCCGCACCCTGCGCGATTTCAACCCGGACGTGGCCGTCGACGCGCAGGGACTCTGGAAGTCGGCGTTCTGGACCTGGCTCTCGGGCGCTCCCCGCCGCATCGGCTGGATGGCCGACGACCGCCGCGAGGCTTCGTCCTCCGTCATGCTGACCGAGACGGTGGCGTGCGCGTCCGGGGATGTCCACATGATCGACCAGCACCATGCCCTGCTGGTGGGTCTGGGCATCGATGCCCGCGGATCTCGCGCGTTCCCGTACGTCCTGCCCGAGGGGGCGGTAATGATGGCAGCGGAGCTTCGCGCCTCGACCGCGAATCCTCTGGCGTGCATCGCGCCCGGAGGCGGGTGGGAGAACAAGCTCTATCCCGCTTCGTTGTGGGGGCAGGTCGCGAACGGCCTCGCCTTGATGAACCTGGCCCCCGTGGTGTTGTGGGGACCGGGCGAGGAGGAACTCGCGGGCGCCGTGGTCGAAGCTTCGGGTGGAACCGCCAAACGCGCGCCCGCGACCTCGATCCTGGAGCTCGCAGCTGCGGCCAAAGTCTGCCGAATTTTTCTGGCCGCCGACACCGGTCCGCTGCACATCGCGGGTGCGATGGGCGCGCCGCTCGTGGGTGTTTTTGGCCCGACCGACCCGGCGCGCAACGGACCCTGGTCGAAGAACGACGAGGTGGTGCGTCAAACGCCGGCCTGCGCCCCCTGCCATAAGAGAAACTGCGACACCCATCAGGACACCATGAAGAAGATCCAGGTCACCGCGGTTCTCGAAGCGGCCTCGCGTCGACTGGCGGCCACGACCAGTCTGGAAACGGCTTGAACCTTTCGAGGGTCAGAGTTCGAGCGGGGTACACCGTGGGTGCTTTGGCGCTTTTCTTCGCCGAGCCCACGCGCGATTCGCTGATCATGGGCAGCTTGCTTGCGACCCTCGGCGAGCTGATTCGGATCTGGGCATCGGGACACATCGAGAAGACGCACCGGCTCGCCACCGGAGGGCCATACGCGCACACGCGCAATCCGCTTTACGTCGGCAGCGTTCTGATGGCGCTCGGCCTTCTCGTGACCGCGAGGCACCCGATCTCGGTCACGGCCGGCCTCGCTTATCTCGTCGTGTTCTATCCCGTCATCATTCGCGAGGAGGCGAGGTTCCTGCGGGGCAAGTTCGCCACCGAGTACCACGACTGGGCGAAGCACGTGCCGCTCTTCTTTCCGCACCTGACCCCGAGAGGCCCGCGGGAATCGAAGTTTCAAACCGCGCGCCTACTGGCGAACCGCGAATGGCGTAGTCTTCTAGGACTGGTCCTTCTCGCAGGGCTCATGCTCTGGCGACTGCAGTAGGACAGCAACATCACTGGGATGATCTTGAGGCACCACGCGACAATGCGGCGGGCGTGTTGACATGTTCGGTTCTGTGATTGTGTACACCGGACTCATGCTGGCTGCCGCCGGACTGGTGCTGGTGGCGAAGCCGATCCGGCGGCTTCGGATCCCGACACGCGGGCGCGCATCAGGCCTTGTCCTGGGGGGTGTGCTCGTGGCCGCGATCGGCCTGATCCTTCCGGCGGTGGAGTCGCGAGTCAGCCGCATAGAAACGCGCCTCGATGAATTCGCCCCCGCCTGGCAGTTCCACGAGTTCCACACGATCGCCGTCGCCGCTCCGCCGTCGCGCGTGTTCGAGGCCATCGAACGCGTACGGGCTGACGAAATTGTCCTGTTCCGGACGCTGATCTGGATCCGACGCGGCGGTCGGCCACTCCCGCAGAACATTCGGAATGCCGGCGCGCACGGGGAGTCACTGATCGATGTGGCTCTACATACGAGCTTTGTGCGCCTCGCGGCGGACGCGCCGCGAGAGCTCGTCGTCGGCACAGTGGTTGGGGCGCCGCCAGGCTGGCACGGGCCGCTGACGCTGGACGTCTTTCAGAAGCCCTTACCTCCAGGCTTCGCCCTGGCGGCGATGAATTTCATCGTGGCGGCGGACGGCTCGGGCGGCTCGGTGGTCTCGACGGAGACACGCGTGTTCGCCAACAGTCCCTCCGCGCGTCGACAGTTTGCCGCCTATTGGCGGATCATCTACCCCGGCAGCGCAATCATCCGCCGGATGTGGCTGCGCGCCATTGAGCGGCGTGCGACAAGGCCGAATGAACCTTGAGCCGTTGAGCTCAAGGCCGGCTGCGCGTGATCAAATGGATAGGAGACCAGAGAATGTCAAATAGGTATGTCGTCGTTTCAGGCGCTTTCTTCGGCGTGGTCGCAGTGCTTCAGGCGGTGCGAGCCCTGAATCAATGGCCGGTGCACGTCGGAACCCTCGAAATACCGGTGTGGGCCTCATGGATCGCCATGGTCGTTGCGGGCGGTCTCTGCGCGTGGGCATTCCGATCTCGGTGAAGATAAGGGCGTCGGGATCCATCTTTTGCGTCTGAAGGCGTCTTTGCTGCAACATTAGCCCGCCATGTTTACCCCCGCTCTCGAACGGATCCTTGTGATCGCCGCGCAAGGGGCCCAGGACCGACGCCACGCTCACCTCACCACCGAGCACGTTCTTCTCGCCATTGCCCATGATCCCGTGGGCCGGCGGATCCTTCACGGCTCCGGCGTCGATGTGGACCAGCTCATCAAGGGTCTGACCGTCTACGTCGAAGAGCAGATCGACCGGGTTCCCGACGGCTCCAAGCGAGCCCCCCAGCAGACCATCTGCTTCCGCCGGCTTCTTCAGTCGGCGGTGCTTCACGTTCAGAGTGCGGGAAAGAATGAGGCGGACGTCGGCGACGTTCTCGCCGCCCTGATGCAGCAGCCGAAGTCCTTCGCGGCCGAGAGTCTCGCTACCCAGGGCATCACCCGACTCGACGTCTTGAACTACATCTCGCATGGCGTTTCGAAGCGTCCGGAAATGTTGCCGTCTGGTCCGGCGTCTGCGGGCGATGGCGATGAGGGTTCGGCGGCGGCCAGCGATCCCCTGGAGTCTTTCGCCCCCTCCCTCACGGAACGGGCCCAAAAGGGACGGCTCGATCCTCTGATCGGCCGCGAGAAAGAAGTGCGGCGCGTCCTCGAGATCCTGTGTCGAAGGCGCAAGAACAATCCTGTCCTGGTGGGCGATCCCGGCGTGGGTAAGACCGCCATCGTCGACGGCCTGGCTCAAGCGCTCCTCAAGGACGATGCGCCCGAATTCCTGAAGGGCGCCGAGATCTTCGCCCTCGACACCGGGGCCATGCTTGCGGGCACCCGGTACCGTGGCGACTTTGAGGAGCGGTTCAAACAGGTCATCGCCGCGCTCAAGAAGCGCCCGAAGCCGATTCTCTTCATCGACGAGATCCACACCATGGTAGGAGCGGGGGCCACCAGCGGAGGCACCCTTGACCTGTCGAACATGGTGAAGCCGATCCTTCAGGACGGCGACATCCGGATCATCGGGGCGACAACGTTCGACGAATTCAAGGTCATCGAGAAAAACCAGGCGCTCTTCCGAAGACTTCAGAAGATCGTAGTGGAAGAGCCGTCGATGGCCGATACGGTGCAGATTCTTTTTGGCCTCAAAGACCGGCTGGAGAAGCACCACGAGGTCTCGATCGGAGACGACGCGATCGATGGCGCCGCGAAGCTCGCCCAGAGGCACATGCGCGAGTATCGCCTGCCGGACAGCGCGCTGGATCTTCTGGATGAAGCGGGGGCGTCGCTCCGTCTCGAAAAAGTGGATCCACGGAACGTCGATCTGCCTCTGATCGAGCGAGTGGTCGCGCGGGTGGCTCGGATTCCCGAGAAGCAGGCGTCGCTCTCCGAAAAGGAAAGGCTTCGCACTCTCGAAGAATCGCTGAACCGCGTGGTCTTCCACCAGGAGGCGGCGGTGAAGCTGGTCTCCCACGCCATCAAGCGGTCGCGCGCCGGCCTCGGCCCGGCCGAGCGACCGGTGGGGTGTTTCCTCTTCACTGGTCCCACCGGGGTCGGAAAGACCGAGCTCGCCAAGCAAGTTGCCAAGCAGCTTGGCAACGAGTTCATCCGCTTCGACATGAGCGAGTACATGGAGAAACACACCGTGTCGCGGCTGGTGGGAGCGCCTCCCGGGTACGTGGGCTTCGACCAGGGCGGTCTTCTGGTGGACGCGGTTCGCAAGAATCCGTATTGCGTGGTTCTGCTCGACGAGATCGAGAAGGCGCATCCCGACATCTTCAACATCCTGCTTCAGGTGATGGATCACGCGACCCTCACCGACAACAACGGTCGCAAGGCGGATTTCCGCCAGGCCATCCTGATCATGACGTCGAATGCCGGCTCGCAGGAGATGAGCGGCCGGGCCATCGGCCTCCAGCGCGATGCCTTGAAGGACACCGCGTCCCGCGGCAAGGGAGCGATCGAGAAGTTGTTCGCGCCCGAGTTCCGTAATCGTCTCTCCGCCATTGTCACGTTTGGCTCGCTGCCCTTTGAGGCGATGGAGCTCATCGTCTCGAAATTCATTCTTGAACTCGAGTCTCAACTGCGTGAACGCAAGGTCGCGATCACCCTCGCCGAGGAAGCGCGGGCGTGGCTGGCGCGGAAGGGCTACGACCCCAAATTCGGCGCGCGACCGGTGGCGCGGACGATCCAGGAACACGTGCGCGATCCGCTCACCGACGAGATACTCTTTGGCGCCCTGGAGGCGGGCGGGGAAGTCACGATCAAGCTCGCACCTTCCGGCGAAGGACTGGCGTTCGAGTTCAAGCCGACGACGGTGAAGGAGCCGGGCGAGAAGATCGAAGCCTGATCAGTCCCCGAGCGTTGGGGTAGGCTCACCTTCCCAACCTTCCGAGGAGATCCCCGTATGAGTCTTGTTGCCGCCTTCGCTCTGATCGTCCTGCTTGCTCCCCAGCCCAAAGCCAAGCCCACCCCCGTTCCACCCCCACCTCCGGGGACGATGGCGGCGAAGAAGCTCGAGCTCCTGAAGACCGAGGTCATCGCCGAGGTCGAGCAGAACAAGGACATGGTCCAGCAGATGGTGGACCAGATCTTCAGCTTCGGCGAGCTTGGATTCCAGGAAGTCGAGACCTCGAAGTACCTGGTGGGGATCCTCAGGAAGAACGGCTTCACGGTTCAGGAGGGAGTTTCCGGTATCCCTACCGCGTGGTTCGCGCGTTGGGGTTCCGGCAAGCCGATGATCTCGCTGGGCACGGACATTGACGGCATCCCCAAGGCTTCCCAAAAGCCGGGCGTCGCCTACCCAGAGCCCCTCGTGGTGGGGGCTCCCGGCCATGGTGAGGGCCACAACTCGGGTATGGCCGTCAATATCGTGGGCGCCCTCGCGGTCAAGAAGGTGATGGAGCGCGAGCAGATTCCCGGGACGATCGTCATCTGGCCGGGTGTGGCTGAGGAGCTGCTCGGGACCAAGGCCATCTACGTGCGTGACGGGCTCTTTAAAGACATCGACATCACGCTGTTCTCACACGTCTCCTCCGATCTGCGGGTGGCGTGGGGCACGCAGGCCTCGAACGCCCTGGTTTCGGTTCGATACGACTTCACGGGAGCCGCGGCCCACTCTGCCGGCGCCCCGTGGCGAGGAAAGAGCGCCCTTGACGCCGTGGAACTCATGGATGTGGGCTGGAACTTCCGCCGCGAGCATCTGAAGTACACCCAGCGTTCGCACTATGTGATTCCCGACGGTGGCGACCAGCCCAACGTGGTGCCCTCGAAGGCGAGCGTGTGGTACTACTTCCGGGAGACCGACTACACGAACACCAAGACTCTCTGGGACATCGGCAATCGTGTGGCTCAGGGCGCAGGCATGATGACCGACACCATGTTCACCTCAACCGTGCTGGGATCGGCCATGGATCATCACATGAGCAAGCCGGTGGCCGAGGCCATGGACGGGAACATCAAGCGGGTGGGCATGCCGGCGTGGGACGAAAACGATCAAACCCTGGCGAAAGCGGTTCAGCGCGAACTTTTGGTGAAGGAGGAGGGCCTGGCCGTGAAGGTGGCGGAGCTTGAAGGCCCCGCGGATGAGAAGACGCGCGTGGGCGGCGGTTCCGATGACATCGGCGATATTCAGTGGAACACTCCCTCGGTCACTCTCCGCTATCCCGCGAACATCCCCAACCTGCCCGGACACAGCTTCTGGAACGCGATCGCCATGGCGACGCCGATCGCTCACAAGGGGTCGACCACCGGCGCCAAGGTGATCGCGGCGACCCTGCTCGACCTCTTCGGCAAGCCCCAGCTCGTGATCGACGCCTGGAAGTACTTCAACGAAGTGCAGACGAAGGACCGCAAATACATTTCGTTCCTGCGAGCCGACGACAAGCCGGCGATCCATCTGAATCAGGAGATTCTCGACCGGTACCGCGAGAAGATGCGCCCCTACTACTACGACCCGACGAAGTACAAGACGTACCTCGAGCAGCTCGGGATTAAGTACCCGACGGTTCGCACCCCCACTCCTTCGCCCGCGGCCAGGGAAGAGGGCGCGCCTTAGGTTCGCCCATGCCTGATCTCAAGCCGGGCTTCCTGAAGATGGAAGCGACGAAGGCAACGCTTCTGAGGAGTCTCGCCTCGCTCGACGCCGCTGCGCTGAACCGGAAACCAGACGCGAACACGTGGTCGATCCTTCAGGTGGTCGCCCATGTGACCAAGTCCGAAGCGGGCACGCTTCAGTACGTCAAGAAGAAGACCCAGGATCCGAAAGCGCTGCCAAAGGCGGGGATCGTGCCGTGGTTCCGGATTGGAGCACTCGTCGTGGGGATTCACTCACCGCTGAAGTTCAAGGCGCCGAAGGCCATGGCCGACCTGCCGGAGACTGGCGATTTTCAGGCGGCAAGTCTTGCCTGGGCCGAGGTTCGCAAGGATTGGCGCGAGTTCATCGAGGCTTTTCCGCAGGTCCTGAACGACCGCCTCATCTTCAGGCATCCCTTCGTTGGCCTTCTGGGCCCGGCCCAGCTCATGATTTTTCTCAATCAACACCTGGGCAATCACGTCCGCCAGATCGCCCACATTCGCAGAACGTTGAGCGTCTAGCGCGGCATTTTCAGGAAGCGGGAAGCCTGGCCAGGACCGCTTCCGCATCTTTGCGGTGAGGGTCCTTGGGGGCCACGCTGCGGAGTAAGGCCTTCCCTTCCAGCACCCGGCCCAAACCGAGGGTCGCGAGGCCGAGAAAATAGCGGCCTCCGGCAATCTGTGGGTCGAGGCGAAGGGCATCGCGCACCGATGATTCCGCGTCCTTCCAGTTCCCCGAGAGAAAAAACATCTTGCCCAGATCGAGCTGAGCCGTCGGGTCTTCGCTCAGGAACCGCGCTCGGACCGCGTGGTCGTGGAGTGCTGCGGCCAGAGCCTCGGACAAGCCGTCCGCCAAAGGCGATGTGCGTCGGACGTTCAGCAGTCCCAGCGCCGACGCCATGCGGACGGTGCGGCGAGCGTCTTTGAGCGCCGCCACTAGAGCAACTCGCACCGCGGGGTTTCGTCCCTGGTCGGTGAGGGACAAAAGCGCAGCCAGGCGTATCGCGGGATGGGCTTCGCTAACCGCGGCCAGAAGGGCGGTGGTGGCGGCCGGGGTTTCGTAGTTCCGAAGATGTCCCGCCGCATTGGCTCTCATCAAGGGCGGCCGGGAAGGGTCTCCCACGATCGTGACCAGCCGTTCGACTCCGGAAGGATCCCGCTTTGCGCCCAACGTGAACGCGATGGCGTCGAGGACGGTCCGCTCGCGTCGACCCCTGGGAAACCAGGCGCTGAGCTTCACCTCGGACCAGTCGGCACTCTTGTCTTTGTGGCACTCGTTGCACGCGTTCGGAATTCCGAACCGCTTTGTGTTCTCGGGAGCCGGGACCGAGATCGTGTGATCGGGCATTCGATGCCGCAGCGAAATCGTGGTCCTGGGCATGTGGCACGACACGCAGGTGACGGTTTTGTGATGCGAGTGTTTTGAACTCTGGCTCGCGATCTCCTGGTGACAGCCCGCGCACAAATCGTCCTGTTTGTCGGCGAGACGGGAGTTCTTGTCGATGTCCGGCTCGTGGACGTCGGTGTGGCAGGAGAGGCAGGTAGCACCACCCTTGAAGTAGCACTGGCTCTGCCAGAACGCGAGGGCCTCGTTGGAGAATCGCCGGGGCCGGCCGTTCGGCCAGTAGGCGGGGTCGCGATTCCGTTTCTGCGCGTACTCCAGAAGGGGTGTGAAGTAGTCGTAGTAATTGTCCCCTCCAAAAAACCCGGGCTGGGTGACGTCGCGGAGGGAGTGGCACTGGGCGCAAAGCGTCGTGCTGGTCTCCTTATCGAGCCGCCTCGGATGAACGATCGCGGTGTCCCGATCGGTGGTGGATGAGGGCGACAAGCCGGCCTTTCCGGCGGCCGCGTACTTTGTCGCGTGGCGGTTGCCCGGCCCATGACACCTCTCGCAACTCGTCCCGAAGTCGGTCCAGGTCGTCTGAAAGGTTTTGCTCAGCGGATCAAAGCCCTTCTCCTCACCGCTGACGTGGCAGCCGAAGCAGTTCGTATTCCAGACCTGAACCTTCGTTTCACCGGACTCTTCGAGATCGACGATGTCGAGGTTGTGGAACCACTCCTTTTTCTCCACATCGTACGACGGAGGCAGAACTACGATCCGCCCATCGCTGAGCCGGGAGAGATAGTGCTGCACCCTTCGCGAGCCGAGGGTGTAGTCGACCTGCCGCCTAACTTCCGCCTCCTGGAGGTAGCGCTCGACCATGAAGTAGGCATCGCCTTCCCGCGCGAGTCGATACTCTTTTCCGTGAAGGGTCAGCGAACCCTCGAAAGCCGGAATGACGCTCGCCGGCCGGGCCTCCTGGAGCATCCGGGAGTGGCGGCCATTCGTCCAGCTGGAATGGGTCGAAGCGTGGCACCCCCGGCACGTCTGCGATCCGACGAACGACGAGTCGCGGTCTTTGGCCACCGAACCCGAGGCGGGCCCTTGAGCCAAAGCACCCTGGCCCTGGTCGAAGAGGAGGGGCACGGAAACGATCGCCCCCACAAGGAAGGCGGGGAGTTTCACGGCTTTTTCAGAAGTTCCGCCACCCTGGCTTCCAGTTCGGCGGTTTCGATGACGCCTTCTTTCTGGAACCGGATCCGACCCGGCGTTCCCTGCCGTCCATCGATGATGAGTTTGGTGGGGAAGATCATCACGTCCATTTGATCCGACAGGCTGGAGGCCATGTAGACCGGGAACTTCTCCGTCCGATCCTTGAAGAAACGCAGGACATCCGCCTTGTCGTCGTCCACGCTGAAGCTCAGGAACGCCACATCCTTCCGCCCTTTGATGCTCAGCGCGAATCGGGCGAGCTCCGGAAGCTCCTTTACGCACGGACCGCACCAGGTCGCCCAGAAGTCGACCACCACGACCTTGCCGTCAAAGGCCTTTTCGGTGAGTCTCGCCCCCCCGAGTTCCTCGATGGAGAACTTCACGGCGGTGCGATCCACCTTCTCCCAGCCGTCTTCACCGGCGCGGGTGAAACTGATGGAAGCAAGAACGGGGATCAGCGCGAAGCGAAGCAGGCGGGACATGAAGG
The DNA here is from genome assembly GCA_031364765.1 of Vicinamibacteria bacterium. Classification (GTDB taxonomy): domain Bacteria; phylum Acidobacteriota; class Vicinamibacteria; order Fen-336; family JAGNNV01; genus JAGNNV01. The sequence goes on along the minus strand of JANLWV010000045.1, from coordinate 4,743 downwards.
ACTCTCCGGAGGCCGCAAAGATACGCCATCTCGCCATGCAGACTTCCCCCCGGCGAGGGTAGGATCGCCGAACCGGGCCGCGCCCCACCGATGATTCGACCTACTCGATCCCTGCTGGCTCCCTTCCTTTTAGCGAGCCTTTGCTCGGGATGCGCGGCGCTTCTGAACCAGGTCATGTGGTCCCGGATGCTGTCGCTGGTTTTTGGTTCGACCATCGAAGCGGTTTCTGCGGTCACCGCGATCTTCATGGCGGGTCTGGCGCTGGGGAGCGCCCTTGGACCGCGACTGGTCCTGAACCGGAGCCCCGCCCGGGCCGCCGCCCTTTACTCGCGCATCGAGTTCTGCATCGGCGCGGCCGCCCTGGCCCTCGCCTTTGTTCTGCCCGCTCTCGAACCGCTGCGAGCGAGTGCCGGCGCTCTTCCCGTCTGGCTTCTCGCCGTCGTTCTTCTCCTCGTCCCGACCGGCCTCATGGGAACCACCCTGGTGGTCCAGTCTCATGTGGTGTCTTTGGCGCGGGACCACGCGCGGGGCGCCCGAACCGCCGGTATGCTTTTTGCCGCCAACACGTTCGGCGCGGTGGCGGGCGCCTACCTTAGCGTTCTCGTCCTCGTTCCGGTTCTCGGGGTTCGAAATACGGTCCTGGTGGCTACAGTTCTCAACGTCATCGCGGCTCTGCTCGCGATGTTCTCGGCGCCCTGGGCCGCCGAGCCGGCAGGCGAGAGCGCGGTGTCCCCGGGGGCGTTGGCCAAAGAGGCTGCCTCCAAGGCGGGCCGGCGGAAGGCCAAGCCGGCGTCCGAGGAGCCACTCGCGGTCGAGGTGGATCCGGCGCCCGGTTCTCGAATGCACCTCGAGATCGTGATGGCGGCTCTCTTCGTGGCGGGGTTTGCCGGACTCGTGAACGAAGTGGCGTGGACCAGGGCCTTCATCCTGGTTGCGGGGCCCACTGTGCACGCCTTTGCCTTCGTGCTGGGCGCTATCGTCCTTGGCCTCGCGACGGGCGCATTGGTTTCGAGCAGCCTCCTTCCTTTTCTACGAAACCCGAGGCTCGCCTTTGCTCTCGTGCAGGCGGGCGTCGCGGTGGCGAGCGCCTTGGTCATAGGCACCCTGGCGGCGATGCCGCTTCTCTACGGGGAAGATGTCCGGAGACTGGTCGATCAGCCCGAAGCCCTGATCAGGGTTCAGGCTGAGCGTGCCCTGGTTCTTCTCTTCCCTGCGGCCGCCTTGTCGGGCGCTCTTTTCCCTCTTGGACTGCGACTCCTGAGATCGCGCTTCTCTGCCGCCCAGGCCATGGGCTACGCGAGCGCTCTCAATACGGTGGGAGCGATTCTTGGCGCCTCTCTCGCCGGTTTTGTTCTGCTCTCCGGGATCGGTCTGGACCGCACACTGCGCCTTGCCGCGTTCGCCTCGGCTCTTTCCTCCGTCGCCGTGGCCCTTCATTGTCGATTAGCGTCCCGGCTGACGGGGGTCGTCGCCGGTGCGGTGGCTATGGCACTTCTGCGAACCACGCCTTCCTTCGACAAGGAGCTCTTCGCCGGCGGCGCCTACAAGTATTCGGCGTACGATCTGGATCTCAGCGTTGAGGACGTCCTTCGTCGCGGCGAACTCGTTTCGTACGCCGAGGGACGGGTGGCGAACGTGTCGGTCAAACGTGTCGGAGGGTCGTTCTCGCTGGCCGTCGATGGAAAGGTGGACGCGACGTCCGGCGGCGACATGCTCACTCAGCGCCTCCTCGCCCACGTTCCCTTCCTCATCAGCGAGACCCCGGACACCGCCCTCGTCATTGGCTTCGGAAGCGGCGTCACGGCGAGCGCCGCCCTTGCCCATGAACCACGGTCCGTCACCGCGGTCGAGATCTCCCCGGATGTCGTGGAAGCTGCGCGGCAGTTCTTCGCCGACGCGAACGACAGCGTTCTCGAAAACCCGAAGCTCAACCTGATCGTCGGCGACGCGCGGCAGCACGTCCTGGCCACGAAGGATCGCTACGACATCATCATTTCGGAGCCTTCAAACCCGTGGATGGCCGGCGTCTCGGCGCTCTTCACCCGCGAGTTTTTCCAGTCCGTGAGGGCACGCCTTTCGGATGGAGGCGTCTTCTGTCAGTGGGGTCACCTCTACAACATGAGCGAGGGCGATCTCGGCACACTGCTGGCTACGTTTTACGACGTGTTCCCGAAGAGCCGCGTTTTCGTCATCAGCGAAGCCGACATTCTAATCGTCGGGAGCGACCAATCATCCGCACTCAATGAACACCGCCTCGTCGCGATCAACGAGAAGGCCCGCCGGAACCTGGCGGGCTCCCATCTCACGCCGGAGGTGCTCCTGGCCATTCCCACCGTCTCGCTAAAGGACCTCGCCTCGTGGTTGCGCGGGGCCAGGAGGCACACGGACGATGCCCCCGTACTCGACTTCAGCGCGCCCTTGTCGATGCACGCCCAGACCGCGACGGCCAATCGACGCAGGCTTTTCCCCGACGACGCGCCCCCCGATGTGTCGGTCATCGAGTCCCGCCTCGCCCTCCTCCGCGCGTCGGGCAGTTCGGAGTGGACGTACGCCCTGTCTGAGCGGGCGGTGAGCTTGGGCCAGGCGGATGGGTCCATCGCGAAGGAGTTCGTCAAGAGCGCGGTTCGGCTTCGCCGGGCGGACCGAGCGGAGGCCGTCCTGACCACCGCGATCGAGCGCACTCCATCGGCCCCGCTCTTGGTGGCCCGAGCCCTTCTCTACTGGAACACGAACCGGCCCGACCTCGCCCTTCAGTCACTGGAAGGCGCCTCCCGGCTCGATCCGCGGGATGCGAGCGCCTACCTTCTCGCGGCCGAGATTCAATCCGCCGCCCTTAATCTCCAGGCCATGCGGAAGCTGGTGGCCCGGGTCCTGGCCGTAGATGGCCGGAACGCGGAAGCCATGGGGCTCGCCGCGGAAGCCGAGCTGAGGGACGGCCGGTTCGTGCCCGCGTCCCGTCTTGCCGAGGGAGCGCTACGGCTGGTCCCGGGCGAAACGCGTGCTCTCGAGGTTCAAGCCCTGGCCTTCGCCCAGCTCGGCCGTCACGCCGAAGCGCGGAACCGGTTCCTGCGACTTCTCGAAGCCTCGCCCGAAGCGGCAACCCCGAGGAACAACTTCGGCGTATTTGAACTTCAGCAGGGAAACGCGGCCGCGGCCGCGCGTCTGTTCAAGGACGGGGTGGACCTGGACCCGTCGAATGTCGATGGGTACCGGGGATTGAAGGAAGCAGCCCTGCTCCTGAACCGAAGCGATCTGATCCAGCTTGCCGAGCGCGGCCTTGCCCGCTTGTCGCGGTAGGGGGATCGCGGCGCGTTCTGTTTCTGCGGCAAAACCACGAGACTCAACCCGGCGCAGACGAGCGACGCTAACGCCCGGCGCTAACCCCCGACGTGGACCAGGTTGATCCCGTCCGGGTCCAGCTCAACCTTTACCCCCGGCGCGCCTCCCGGGATCTTGAGCCGTGAAGTGACGATCAGGTTCAGGCGTGTCTCGCCCACGCGCACCACCACGGGCAGAGGGCCGGCGTAGCCGTCCACCACGATCTCCTGGCCGCCATCGCGGATCTCGACGCGCATCGAGGGCAGCATGGTGTTGCGAACAAAGGCCTCAAAGAGGCCGTCGAGATCGATGGACCCTTCGGTCTCAAAAGCGTGCCGCACCATCTCGGTATCGACCTCCTGGAAGCGGTGGTCGCGCTGGAGTCTCATCAATCCCCGCCGAAAATCCTCGTCGCCAATCAGCCGTCGCACCATGTCGAGGACGAGCGCTCCCTTGTCGTAGACGACCGCCCGGTGCGCCTGGGCGTTGTTCTGGATATGACCCACGCGGTTGCCCAGATCCACCGGTCCGGAGCTGCTGAGGCGCCGGGCCCACGTCACCAGTTTCCGCAGCACGCGCGTAAACACCTCTTCGCCCTGCGACTCGCGCGCCCAGAGCGCGGCTCCATACTGGGCAAACCCTTCGGCCACCCACCGATCGCGATAGGTCTTCGGGGTGACGCCGTGGCCCCACCACTGATGGGCCAGTTCGTGGGCCAGAAAGAAACCGGGGATCTCGTAAAACGTGGCCGGGTCATCCTTGAGTTGGCCTCCCATCAACGGCGGCCGCTGCTGCAGGATCACGAGGCCGGGCGGCGAGTGGCCGCCGGGGACGGGGGCTTCGATAAGCGCCAGGTTGAGGGGCGAATAGGGAAGCGGTCCAAACAGGCTGCCGTAGAACTGAGCCGCAGACTTCAAGGCGTTGACGGAGCGAGAGGCTTCACGCCTTGTGCGTGATTGTCCATAGGCGTCGAAAGACAGCGCCTCCGAACGCTCGCTGGCAATAGGGACCAGTCGGGCGGCCACGAACGCGATGTATTTCGCCCTCTGACTCTGCTTGTACGTCAGAGTCCGTGTGGTTTTGTCGACTTCCTCGCTCTTCACCCCTCCCGAAACCACGGTCCACTCGGCAGGGACGGTGACGTTCAGGGTGGAGGTCGCGTAGTCCTCGTCGCCCAATTGCGGATAGAACGTCCGTCGCCTGGAGTAGATCAAGGCCGGATCGATGAAGAAGCCCGCGGTTTCCTCGCTGAGCAGGGGCTGGCCTCCTTGAATAATTTCGCTCTCCACCGTTCCCGCGGGAAGCCGTCCAATGTAGTCCACGGTCAGATTGAGACGCCCCACACGGCCTGCGAGAGATCCCATGGAGACCAGGACGCTGTTCTGACCGCGCACCCGGAAGAAGAGGTGCCGGCCACCCTCCAGA
>JANLWV010000032.1:0-4201 GCA_031364765.1 Vicinamibacteria bacterium | reverse complement strand
GCATGATCGTCGAAAGCCGGTGCGCGATCAGGCCGGTCATCACGTCCTTGTGCGTGGCGACATCGCGGATCGTGGTGGTGATCTCCTCTTCCGTGATCGAGTCGAGCGACGACGTGGCCTCGTCGAAAACGAGCAACCGCGGTCGTCGCAGCAGGGCTCGCGCGATCGAAAGCCTTTGGCGCTCGCCCCCCGACACTTTCACTCCCCCTTCGCCGATGACGGTGTCGAGGCCCTTCTCGGCGCGGGCGAGGAGGCTGTCGCACGCCGCCCGTTTCAAGGCGTCGAGGCACTCGACATCGCTCGCATCCGGACGGACGAACTGGAGGTTCTCGCGGATCGTGCCGGAGAAGAGCTGCGTCTCCTGGGTGACGAAACCGATCTGCGACCGCAGATGCGAGAGGTCGACATCCTTGCCGTCGTTTCCGTTGTAAAGAATTCGACCGGCCGCCGGTCGATAGAGGCCCACGAGCAGCTTCACCAGCGTCGTCTTTCCGGACCCGGACGGACCGACGAACGCGATCGTCCGGCCCTTCGAGAGACCAAACGAAACTTCCAACAGCGCGGGCGACGCCCCGGTCAGATGGGTGAAACTCACTCTCTCGAACTCCAGTCGATCGAGAGTGAAAGGCGCGACCGGATTCGCGGGCGCTGGCTCACCGGGCAGTTTCATCAGGTTCTCAAACCGGCCGAGTGACACCTCCGCCTCGCGATACGTGGTGATCACATTCCCCAGCTCCTGAAGCGGACCGAAGATGAAGAACGAGTAGATCCAGAGAGCGAAGAACTGTCCCACGGTGATGGAGCGCGCATAGATGAGATAAAGCATCAGGAACAGAATGCTCGTGCGGAGCGCATTCACCACCGTGCCCTGGATGAAGGAAAGGCTGCGCAGATAGCGGACCTTCTTCAACTCCAGGATCAGGATCTTCTGAGTGGTGGCGTTGAGTCTCCCGATCTCCTGCGCGGCGAGACCGAGGCTCTTCACCAGCTCGATGTTGCGCAGGGATTCGGTCGTCGAGCCCGCGAGAGCGGTCGTTTCGGCCACGATGTCCTTCTGCACCGCCTTGATGCGCTTGGATAGAACGGAGACCAGGCCGCCGAGAATCGGGATGGTGAGGAAGTACACCGGAGCGATGAGCCAGTACACGCTCAAGGCGTAGATCATCACGAAAACCACGCCGATAAGCGTCTGATACAGGATGTTCACCGCGGTCGAGATCAGTTTCTCAACGTCGGTTCTGACCTTCTGCAGGACACCCAGGGTTTCGCCGCTACGCTGATCCTCGAAGAGCTGATAGGGAAGGTTTAGCGAGTGCCGAACGCCGTCCGCGTAAATGGCGGCGCCTACGCGCTGAGTGACCACATTGATGAAGTAGTCCTGGAAGTTCTTGGCCACGCGGGAAACGAAGGCCACGCCCACCGCGGCGGCCAGCAGGGTCAGGACCCCGCGGAAGAACGAGCCTCGATCCAGTTCGGCGTACTTGGTGGCGTACTCGTCGATCACATGCCGGAAAATCAGCGGGTCGAGGAGAGAGAAGACCTGGTTGATGGCCGCGAGCAGCAGGGCCAGGGCCACAATTGAACGATGAGGCTTCAGGTACTTCCAGAGGATGTTCAAAGTCCGCGGATTCTACTTCCACGTGATTTGGCAGTCGCTTTCACCTCGGTGGTCCGGCGACCCCGAGGCCTCGAGTCGCTCCTACTTGGAGCTCTTGGAGCCTTCGAACTTCAGCGACGCGGAATTGATGCAGTAGCGCATCCCGCCCGCAGCCTTGGGGCCATCGGGAAAAAGGTGACCGAGATGCGTATCGCATTTCGCGCAGTGCACTTCGGTTCGGCTCATCATGAACTTCCGGTCGGTCTCGGTCTCCACGTTTTTGGCTTCGGCCGGTTTCGTAAAACTCGGCCATCCGGTGCCTGACTCGAACTTGTCGCTGGAGTCGAACAGGGGGGCGCCACAGCCAATGCAGCGGTACATGCCCTGGTCGTGGTTGTCCCAATGCGCGCCGGTAAAGGCGCGTTCCGTGCCCTTTTCGCGAGCCACGTGGAACTGCTCGGGCGTGAGCATGGCCGCCCACTCTTCCGGGGTTCGTGTGATTTTCCTGTCATCAGCCATGGAGAAGCCTACTCCGGACCTCGAGTTGAACCCTCGGGCGGGGCAAAGATGAAACGATGGTCGCGGTGCGCCTCAACATAGACGATGCTGCCCGCGGCCACGTCCTGAATGTTCTCGCCCGCCGCGAACTTCGCCCGCCCTCGGGTGCGTATTCCTGAGCGCGCTCCTTGAAAGGCCCACCCGGTCCCGGTATGGTCCCCCGGGCCTCGCCGCGCTCCCGTCGCCCCGGTCGTGAACCGTGCCGAATCGCGAACTGAATCTCAAGACGTAGGACTCCCAAAGGAGAGAGTTGACTATGGCCGCTATCGACGTGATGGCCCCGCGACGTTTCGGGGAAACGAGCCGAAAGGACGCCTGGTGGGTGGTCCCAGCACTCACCGCCGGGACGCTCCTTTCCTTCGTGATCTACGCCACCTGGGCCGCGTTCCAGGGCCAGCACTATCACTTCGGCAACTATCTCTCGCCCTTCTATTCGCCGGAGATCTTCGGCGCTTCGCCGCACAGCCTGTTCGGGCCCCTGCCCGCGCTGTGGCCCGCGTTCATCCCCTTCTCGCCGGCCCTTCTGATTCTCTGGGCTCCCGGTGGGTTCCGGTTCACCTGCTACTACTACCGCGGCAGCTATTACAAAGCCCTGTGGGCCGATCCGCCGGAGTGCACGGTCGGCGAATCCAGGCACAAGTACCTGGGCGAAGCATCGTTCCCGCTCATCCTTCAGAACGCCCACCGGTTCTTCCTCTACGCGGGACTTGTCTTCATCCTGTTTCTCACCTACGACGCTTATCACAGCTACTGGTTCGACAATGGCGCGGGCGGGCTCCAATTCGGAATCGGGGTCGGATCGCTCGTCCTGACCATCAACGCGCTCCTTCTGGGCGCCTACACTTTCTCGTGCCATTCGCTCCGGCATCTGGTGGGCGGCCACCGCGACTCCGTCTCCAAGGGCATGTGCCCGGCGGCTTACACGTGCGTCACCGCGCTCAATCGCAAACACATGGCCTTCGCGTGGTTCTCACTCTTCTGGGTGGCCTTCTCCGACATCTATGTCCGAATGCTCTCCATGGGCCAGTGGACCGATCTCCGCCTCCTCTAGCCGCCCGCTGAAGCCGGCTCACCAAGAAACAGAAAATGGCCGAATACACCACGTCCGAACACGACGTCCTCATCATCGGGGCGGGCGGATCGGGACTGCGCGCTGCCATCGAGGCCCGAGCGGCCGGTGTCTCCGTCGGCCTCGTGTGCAAGTCACTTCTCGGCAAGGCCCACACCGTCATGGCGGAGGGCGGGATCGCCGCTGCTCTCGCCAGCGTCGATGAGCGCGACAGCTGGAAAGTCCATTTCGCCGACACCATGCGCGGGGGGCAGTACGGCAACAACTGGCGCATGGCCGAACTGCACGCTAGAGAAGCGCCGGACCGGGTGCGTGAGCTGGAGGCCTGGGGTGCGGTCTTTGATCGAACCCCCGACGGCAAGATCCTCCAGCGTAATTTCGGCGGCCATCGTTATCCGCGGCTTGCTCACGTCGGCGATCGAACCGGTCTGGAACTCATCCGCACCCTGCAGGACCACGCGATCCACCTCGGCATGGACATCCACATGGAATGCACGATCGTGGCGCTTCTGAAGGATGGGGACCGGATCTCCGGAGCCCTGGCGTATGAACGAGTCGGCGGCGGTTTCAAGGTGTTCAAGGCAAGGGCGGTCATTGTCGCCACCGGCGGCATCGGTCGTTCGTTCAAGATCACCAGCAACAGCTGGGAAGGCACGGGTGACGGCCACGCCCTCGCGTATGAAGCGGGCGCCGAACTGATGGACATGGAGTTTGTCCAGTTCCATCCCACCGGCATGGTGTGGCCTCTCTCCGTCCGCGGTCTCCTCGTCACCGAAGGCGTGCGGGGCGAAGGGGGTGTGCTGCGCAACAAGAATGGCGAACGGTTCATGTTCGGAGACATCCCCGAGAACTACAAATCCCAGACCGCGGACACGCCAGAAGAGGGCTGGCGATACACCCAAGGGGACAAGAACGCCCGCCGGCCTCCTGAACTGCTGACCCGCGATCATGTGGCGCGCTGCATCATGCGCGAAGTC
>JANLWV010000005.1:0-2567 GCA_031364765.1 Vicinamibacteria bacterium | reverse complement strand
GGCGAGAAGGTCGCGATCACCTCGGACAAGCCGCAGACCACCCGCAATCGCATCCTCGGCTACGTGAACCGGCCGAACGGCCAGATCGCGTTCATCGACACGCCCGGACTGATCAAGCCGTTCCACGCCATGCACACGCGGATGATGAGCGTCGCGCACTCGGCCATCGGCGAAGCGGACGTGGTGATCTGGATGGTCGACACCACCGAACGCGACGGCCCTCACAACCGGCCCATCGCCGATCTGCTCCGGCTCTCCGGCAAGCCCATCATCCTGGCCCTCAACAAGGTCGACAAGGTCGCGAAGTCTCAGCTGCTTCCCTTGATGGCCGGGCTTGGCAATCGGCTCAGCTTCAAAGCCGTGGTGCCCATCTCGGCGCGAAACGGTGACGGGGTCGAAGTTCTGCTCAAAGCGGTCCTCGACCAGATCAGGGAAGGTCCGGCCCTTTTCCCCAAAGACGAGTTCACCGACAAGTCCGAACGGTTCCTCGTTTCCGAGCTGGTGCGCGAAGCCATCATCCATTGCTGCGGCCAGGAAGTTCCTTACGCCACCGCGGTTCTGGTGCGGGCCTGGGAGGATGAGCAGGCCGACGGCGGGAAGATCCGGATCTCCGCCGACATCATGCTGGAACGCGAAGGTCAGAAAGCCATCGTGATCGGCAAGCAAGGCTCGATGCTGAAGAAGATCGGCACCGAGGCCCGGACCGAGATCGAAGCCTTCCTCGACGCCCCGGTCTATCTCGAACTGTTCGTGAAGGTGCGAAAGGGCTGGCGCGAAGACGACCGCGCGGTCCGCGAAGTCATCGAAGGACGGTAGGCCGGTTGACGGCTCCCCGAGCCAGCGGATTGAACCTCGACCCGTCACAGCCGTGTACGAACACGCAACGGGCGCGAAGCTTCCCCTTGGGGAAGCGCAAGCCTGGCCTTGGGCCAGCGCGAAGCCTCCCCTTGGGGGACGAGTACGTCGCACGACCTCGCCAAGACCCGACGCCGCGGACGATGCGTGGCGGTCACGTCGGTTGCTACCTCTCGGTCGCGAGAGGGCAGGACTCCCTGCGTTGAGCGCATCGCCGTCCGTCAGGGTGAGGACGGCGATGGTGCCGTCACTCTTTGAAAGGAGTCCTGCATTGAATCTCACGCCCTCGAACGCAACCGCCGAGCCCACCACTCCCATCGCGCCTGACGCGAACGCCACGCCTCTCCTCGATCACGAACGCCTCGACGTGTTCCACGTCGCCCTCGAATTCGCCGCGATGGTCCCCGCCCTCACGAAGACCGCACGCCCCGCTCTTCGCGATCAACTCGAACGCGCCGCCTCCTCAATCGCGCTCACGCTCGCCGAGGGCTGTGCCCGACGCACACGCCGCGATCGCCATCACTTCTTCTCCATGGCCCAAGGCTCCGCGATGGAGTGCGCCGCCGCCATCGACATCCTCCGCGTCACCGGCTGCCTCGGCCAGGCCGACGCCACGCGCGCGAAGCACAAGCTCACCCGCATCGTCCAGATGCTCGTCGGCCTCCGTCGCAGTCGCTAACATCCCGCCACTCCCGTGGCGCCCGGCGCCTGGTCACGCTCGCGCGTAGCTCAACGAAGCCGAGCCCGGACCTTGCCCGGATCAGCCCGGCCGTGCGTGCAGGCCAAGACCCGGACCACGGAACCGTCGATCTGATACCAGACCAGGAACGGGAACCGATGCAGGATCGCACGCCGGACATCGCGGTACACCACGGGATAGATCAGCGGCGTCTCCGCCAGGCGGGCCATGACCGCGGTGAGCTCGTTGTTGAAGTCCCGAGCCAGACCGGCCTGCTGCTCCTCGTACCAGTCTTGGGCCTCTTCAACGTCGAGCTCCGCAGCTCGACGGAGGCGGACTGCGAAGGTCAAGGCAATCGCTTACGCAGGCGCGCCTGAACCTCAGCCCAAGGGCTCTCGTCTCCGGGATTCTCCGCCGCGTCCGCCACCCGCGCATCCAGCAAAGCCTTCTCTTCTTCCGAGACAGGCACATCGCTCCCGGACAGCGTCTCCCAAACAGCCCCGATCAGCTCAAGGCGCTCGGCGACGCTTAGCGTCTTGACCCGCGAGATGAGGACAGCGTCAACCATGGGTGAAGGATAGCGCCCACACGCCGGAACCCTCAACGGCGCTTGGGTGCGGACGTCCTCCGCGCGCCGATAAGATTCCCTCAACCCCATGGCGCTCGACGCCCGGACGGGCCGCACTTCTGGAAGGCGCAACATCCTTGACCCCGCCCGACGCGGACGCTGCAGCCGGCGTGACAGCCGCGTGGCGAGGCGGTGACACTCGGGACGGAGCTCTTCGCGGGTTCGCGAACGGACTGTTCGCGCTGGGCACCCGGCGCCAGCAACGTCAACGAACCGGAGTTCTGTCCGCTACGTGAACGACCGGAGTCCTGGCGGAACGTGGACGAACCGAGATTCTGGTTTCACGTCGACCTGATCGAGAACGTTCACGTTGACGTTCACATTTACGTTTACCCCACGGGTCACCGGTCACGCTGGCACGGCGCGTTATCGCAGCCGGCCTCGCAGGTCCGCCACCTTCGCGTG
>JANLWV010000535.1:0-2772 GCA_031364765.1 Vicinamibacteria bacterium | reverse complement strand
CGCGCGTTGGCGTCCCAAAGCTCACCGAAACCGCGCGATGAGCGCGCCAGTTCCCCAGAAAACGTCACTCCAAGCTTGAACGACACTCAGTCCGCAAGGCGCTACGCCCGAGCCATTTTCGAGACTGCGACCCACACGCTCGCGGTGCGCGACGACCTCGTGGCCGTGGTCGGCGCGCTGAAAGCGAATCCGGCGCTTCTGGAAGCCCTTTCGAACCCAGGCGTCCCGGCTACCAACAAGAAGGCAGTCTTCACCGCCGTATTTCAAGGCCTTTCCGCGCCCCTGCCGCGCCTGTTTGAAATGTTGATCGACGGATCGCGGATGCACATCCTGGACGAGATCGTCCGCCGCTATCGCCACGAATGGAACGCGCGAAACAACGTTCACGCGGCCAGAGTCTTTACCGCGATCGAACTTGACGAGGACACCCGACAAGGGGTGCAGAAAGCCCTCGAAACCGCGCTCTCTGGATCGGTGGAGATGGACGCGAGAATCGACGCCTCGCTGGTGGGAGGGGTCAGGGTCGAGGTTGACGGGCACCTGTTCGATGGCACGGTCAAAGCTCGCCTCAAGGCCCTTCGTCAGCACCTTCTATAGATTCCAAATACCGCTTCCCCAGGACCGCCACTCCTCTCCCCCCCAAAAACAGGAAACAGCCAAGAAGCCCCAATGGAAATTCGAGCCGAAGAAATCACCAAAGTTCTAAAGCAGCAGCTCGCGGGCTTCTCCGCGGGCACGGACACCGCGGAGATCGGAACCGTCCTTTCGGTCGGCGATGGCATCGCGCGGATCCACGGCCTCACGAACTGCATGGCCGGCGAACTTCTCGATCTCCCCCACGGCGTTCGCGGGATGGCTCTCAACTTGGAGGAAGACTCGGTCGGCGCGGTTCTGCTCGGCGACTACACCCTCATTCGAGAGGGCGACGAGGTTCGGCGCACGTCGCGGATTATGGCCATCCCGGTGGGCCCCGAGATTGTGGGTCGCGTGGTCAACGCGATCGGCGAGCCCATCGACGGCAAAGGCGCCATCGCGACCAAACGGTTCGGCGAAGTCGAGGTCATCGCCCCGGGCGTGGTCGACCGTCAACCCGTCCGCGAGCCACTCGAAACCGGCATCAAGGCGATCGACGCGATGGTCAACATCGGCCGCGGCCAGCGTGAACTGGTTATTGGCGATCGCCAGACCGGAAAGACCGCAGTGGCGATCGACACGATCATCAACCAAAAGGGCAAGGGCGTTATCTGCATCTACGTCGCCATCGGCCAGAAGCGGTCGACCGTCGCTCAGGTCGTCAAAACGCTCGAAGACTTCGGCGCGATGGACCACACCATCGTGGTGGCCGCCACCGCGTCTGACCCGGCGCCGTTCCTGTACATCGCGCCCTATTCCGGCACCGCGATGGGAGAGTATTTCCGCGACAACGGTCAGCACGCTCTGTGTGTCTACGACGACCTGTCCAAGCACGCCGCCGCCTATCGCGAAATTTCACTGATTCTCCGCAGACCCCCGGGCCGCGAGGCGTATCCGGGCGACGTCTTCTACCTCCACAGCCGCCTGCTCGAGCGAGCCGCCAAGCTCTCGGCCAAGAAGGGCAACGGGAGTCTGACCGCGATCCCGATCATCGAGACGCAGGCCGGTGACATCTCGGCCTATATCCCCACGAACGTCATCTCGATCACCGACGGGCAGATTTTCCTCGAGGCCGACCTCTTCAACTCGGGCATTCGGCCCGCGATCAACGTCGGCAACTCCGTCTCCCGGGTCGGCGGGTCCGCTCAGGTGAAGGCCATGAAGTCGGTGGCCGGCCGGTTGCGACTCGACCTCGCGCAGTACCGAGAACTGGCCGCCTTCGCGATGTTCGCGTCCGACCTCGACAAAAGCACCCAGGCCACCCTCGCCCGCGGCCAGCGTATGACCGAGTTCCTGAAGCAGGATCAGTACTCTCCGCTTTCGATGGAGAAACAGGTGATCGGGATGTACGCAGGAATCAACGGCTACCTCGACAGCTACACGGTCGGCGACGTCCGGCGATTCGAGAAGGAACTCCACGCCCATCTGGACGCGCGCCACCCAGGCCTTCTGAAGGAGATCTCCGAGAAAAAGGAGTTCACGAAGGAGATCACCGAGAGAGTCAAAGCCGTCCTCGCTGAGTTCGCCGATCTCTTCCAGGTCCAGGCGAAGGCCTAGCCGGGCGCCGGCCAGCAGAGACAGAAGAGCATGCCAGCGCTCATCGATATCCGCCGACGGATCCGCAGCGTCAAGAACACGCAGCAGATCACCAAGGCCCTGAAGATGGTCTCGGCGGCCAAGCTTCGCCGCGCCCAGGAATCCATGTTCGCGGCCCGGCCCTACGCGCGAACGATGGCGCAGGTCCTGAAGGACGTGGCCGCGCGTACCGAAGGTGAGGAGAATCATCCTCTCTTCCGCCCGACCTCGAAGGACGGCCAGGTCCTCGTCATCGTGGTGACCAGCGACAAGGGCTTGTGCGGAGCCTTCAACTCCTCTCTTCTGCGCGTCTCGCAGCGCTTCCTCGTCGACAACGCGCATCGAAAGGTTCTGGCCGATGCGGTGGGAAGAAAGGGGCGCGACTTTCTGAGGCGCCGGACGACCATCCGCAAGGAGTACATCGGGGTATTCCAGGCCCTGGCTTTCTCAAAGGCTCAGGAGATAGCCCAGTCCGCGATGAAGGCGTTCCTCGACCGCGAGGTGGATGAGGTGGTTCTTCTCTTCAACGAGTTCAAGAGCGTGATTCAGCAGCGCATCGTCACG
>JANLWV010000533.1:0-1549 GCA_031364765.1 Vicinamibacteria bacterium | reverse complement strand
TATAAGGCGAAAAGTCTTTCAGCCCGCGCCTAAACAAAAAGGTGTTGAAAATGCGCCATTTTGGGTATCATCCGGTCGAATCGACCAGAGGAGAGCGTCACGACGACCGGGGCCCGGAGCTCAGATCAGAGGCGAGCCTTCTGGTCGCATGAGGCAGGAGAAGCGTTGAAGAAGGTCAAGAACAAGCCCTCAAGTAGCAGAAAAAAGAAGACTTCCCGAAAGTCCGGATCCAAAGCGAAGACGGACCGGAAGGTTGTAAAGACCAAGCCGAAGGCGAAGGCGCCTGCGGCCAGGACCAAGACGCCCAAAGGGAAGTCGAAGCCCAAGACCAAGAGCAGACCGGGCGCGGTGAAGGCCGTAGCCCCGAAGAAACGCTCAAAAGAGTTCGCCAAACGCCCGATTCTGAGGCCGCCGGTACCGTCGCCCCTTCCCCAGCAGCACGTGGCCGCCCCCCAGCCGACCATCATCGCGCCGGCCCGGTCCATGCCGCCTCGCGAAGAAGTGATCATTCCATTCGTCGCCATGCGCTCGGCCGTGCCGCTGCCCACGGACTTTGAAATTGGCGGCGTCGTCCTGGTGATCTCGTACTCGATTCGCGATGGTCGCCGGGCCGACTTCCTGAATCTGATCTCCGATTTGAAACCGCTTCTCATTTCGATCGGAGGCGCGGACTTCACTCTCTACGAAGACCGGAGCCGGGTGAACTACTTCATGGAGATCTTCCGGTTCCGTGATGAAGCCGAGTTCACGGCCTTCGACGACAAGTTTCACAAGGATCGCAAGGTAGCCGCGATCTACGGACTTCTCGACGAGATCGTCGAAGCCGAGAAGAGCGACTTCAAGATCTACGATCGCAGGCTTTAGTTTGGTCGGGAGGCGTCCATGCCGACGCCGTTCGGCCACGCGTTAGCCGGAATCGCGGTGGCGGGCCTCGCCGGCTCAGGCAGACGGTTGCCGGCCGCCCACCTTGGCATCCTGGTTTTCTGCGCCACCGCGGCGGATCTCGACCTGGTCCTGCGTTTCATCGATGGCGTCAATCACCATCGGGGCGCGTCGCACAGCCTCGGAGCGGCCGCTCTGGTCGCCGTCGCCGGATTCGCGGCCGGCCGCCTGGGCGTCAAGCTGCCGGCGGTAAAGGCGATGAGCGCGGCCTGGGCGTCGCACGTCGTCCTCGACTTCCTGGGTGTCGATACCTCGCCGCCGTTCGGCGAGATGGCCCTCTGGCCGGTATCGACCGGTTTCTACGTCTCGCCGATCGTGGTGTTCTACGATGTCGTTCGTTCGTTCAGCTGGTCTGCGCTTCGGCACAATGCCGTGGCGGTCGCGATTGAACTGATGGTCCTGGTCCCGATTGCGCTGCTCTGCTGGCGCGGTTTCCCTTTCCGAAAGTCAAAATCGTCCTGACCCTTCTCGCCACCCTCGCCGTGTCGCGCCAGGGCGTTCGGTCAAGGCGGCTTCCTCGACTTCAATCTCCATGAGGGTGGCTGATACACTCCCCGCGTTCGTTGAATGAGGGGGCGCACCGGTTTCGACGGGAGCGTTTGACTTC
>JANLWV010000524.1:0-4193 GCA_031364765.1 Vicinamibacteria bacterium | reverse complement strand
TTCCACCTCGCCGCCGAGAAACACCGGCCCTCGCTTGACTCACCGCGCGATCTCGTTCTGACCAACGTTCTCGGAACACGCGATGTCATCGAAGCCGGCCGCGCGGCGGCGATCCGCAAGCTCGTCTTCTCCTCGTCGCTTTACGCCTACGGCCGGATGTCCGGCCCTCCCATGGTGGAGACTGAACCGCCCCACCCACAGACGCTTTATGGCGCCACGAAGCTCGCGGGCGAGTTTCTGGTCGACGCGGCCTGTCGGGCGGGAGCCTTTGCCGCGGTCTCCTTGCGGTACTTCTTCGTGTACGGCCCGAGGCAGTACGCCGGTACGGGCTACAAGAGTGTGGTGGTCGCCAACTTCGAACGTTTGCGCCGGAACGAGCCCCCGATCATCCACGGCGACGGCGAGCAGTCGCTCGACTACTCGCACGTGGACGATATCGCCAGGGCCACCGTGCTTGCCATGACCCGCGAAATGAGTGGGAAGGTCCTTAACGTGGGCTCGGGTCGGGCGCTCTCCGTGAACGAGTTGACCGAGGCAATGATGCAGGCGTCCGGCGTGCGGCACGAGCCGATCTTCGATGGCGCGGACAATACAGCGGGGAGCTGCCGGTTCGCGAACACCTCTCATGCGGAGGGTCTTCTCGGGTTCCGCTCGCACGTGTCGCTTGAGGATGGCCTGCGATCCACCTGGGACTGGATCCGCTCCCAGCCCTTGTGAGGTCCGTGGAGCTTTCGGTCGTCGTCCCGTGCTACAACGAAGCGGGAAACCTGCCGGAGCTCGTCGTTCGTCTGTTGAGCGTCTTCGAGAAAAGGAAGGTCAAAGGCGAGATCGTGCTCGTGAACGATGGCAGTCGCGACGACAGCGGGACCGTCATCGACACTCTGGCGAAGAAGCATGCCGAGGTCGTTCCGGTTCATCACGAGAAGAACCGCGGTCTCGCCGCCGGCTGGGATTCAGGCGTCGCCAAAGCAACGGGGATCTACGTTTGTCTCATCGACGCGGACCTTCAGTATCAGCCTGAAGACGTGGCCCGGCTCCATCGCGAGCTGCTCCACGCGCGCGTGGATATGGTGCAGGGCTACCGAAGTTCGATCGGACGTCAGCGCGATTCGCGGTACCACCTCTCGAAGGGTCTTAACACGCTGCTCAATACGATGTTCGGGATGCGGCTGCGCGACAACAAGTCGGGTTTTATCATCGCCCGGCGAGAGACCCTCGCCGACATCCTGCATCGCCGGCTCAAGTACGCCTACTTCCAGACGTTCATCGCGGTGTCCGCCCACGCGAAGGGCTACTCGATCCGCGAGATCGAGACGGTGTTCGAGACGCGGCTGGTCGGCCAGAGCTTCATACCGAACTTCCCGCTGGTGCTGATTCTGAGGGTCTTCGCGGACCTCGCGAAAGGCTTCGTCGAATTCCGCCTCGCGCCCAAGCGCGAGAGCCTGGTCGCCGATTTCCTCGCCCGTCATCCACCGAAACGCTCCGACCCGGAACTCTCCTGGTCACGCCGATGGCGCCGCGCCCTGTACTTCCGTACCATGCCGTTCCATGCGTGGCTTATCACCCGACGGACGGAGCTTTACTACCACGAGTTGAAGCAAAGCCAGTGGCTATCGCTTTTCGAGATGCGGCACCTCCAGGAAGAGAAGCTGCGTCGGCTCGTGCGCCACGCCTACCATCACGTCGGCTACTACCGCGAACGGATGGACGCGCTGGGCCTCTCACCCGAACACATGAGAACGCTGGACGACCTCGGGAAGCTTCCGTTGCTCAGCAAGGCCGACGTGCGCGAGAACCTTCACTTCGACCTCCTTTCCGACAATCACGACAACGACCGGATTCTGCGGATCGCGACCTCCGGTTCCACCGGAGAACCGTTTGTCTGCTACGCGGACCAGCACCAGCTTGAGATTCGGCTGGCCTCGACGCTGCGCAGCATGGAGTGGACGGGCTGGAGGTTCGGCGATCGTCAGGCGCGGCTGTGGCACCAGACGGTCGGCATGAGCCTGTCGCAGATCGCGCGCGAGCGGCTCGATGCGTGGCTCCTCCGCCGTTTGTTCGTTCCCGCCTTTGAGATGTCCGAGGGCGCCATGGCGACCTTCCTGGGGCGGCTGGTCTCGTTCGAGCCCATCCTGATCGACGGCTACGCCGAATCCTTCAACTACCTGGCCGGACATCTCGGTTCGGCGAAGGGCCGGCCGAGTCTGCGGCCGCGCGGCATCATTTCATCCGCTCAGGCGTTGCCTGAGGAGAGCCGTCGGATCATCGAGGACGCCTTCGGGACGCGGGTGTTCGACAAGTACGGAAGCCGAGAGTTCTCCGGCATCGCCTATGAGTGCGATGCCCACCAGGGCCATCACGTGATGGCGGAGAGCTACATCGTCGAGATTCTCAAGGACGGGCGCCACGCCCTCCCCGGTGAATTGGGCGAAGTGGTCATCACCGACCTCAACAACCTCTGTCTCCCCTTCATCCGCTATCGCGTGGGCGATCTAGCCGAGGCCATGGACGAGACGAAAGAGTGCCCATGCGGTCGGGGTCTGCCCCGGGTGGGCCGGATCGAAGGAAGGGTTCAATCACTGGTGATCGGCGCCCAGGGGAGGGTGATGCCCGGATCGTTCTTTCTGCACGTCCTCAAGGATTACGACTATCTGGTTCGCCAGTTTCAAGTGATTCAGGAAGAACGTGCCGCCATCATTCTTAAGGTGGTGAAGGGCAGCCGGTTCGCGCCCGAGCTTTTCGAGCGAGAGATTCTTTCGGTGCTGCGTCGGTATCTCGGCGAGGAAACGCGAATCGACGTGCAGTTCGTCGATCTCATTCCGCTGCTGCGCACGGGCAAGCGCCAGGCCGTGATTTCGAAGCTGAGTCTCGACTTCCAGAACCTTCAGTACCCGGAGCGCGGCGAGCCTTGATGCTCGCCAGACCCCGCCTCGCCCTTCTGCTGGCCGGGCTCGCGGCTGCCGTGTTCGTCTGAAGTAATGCCTGGATCTCCCCTGGTTTATGGTGCGGGCAGAATGGGAGATCAGGCCGAAGCGCAAAGCGCGAGAATGATTCGGCGTTTTGTAGCGCCTCAAACCCTTCTGAACGAGGTACAGAACACGGCGCCCTGGCTTCCTCGGCCTGAGCCTGTGCCGTCGGGAGATGTTCTCGCGCTTTCCCGCGGGCCTCTGGGATTTCTCAATATCCTCGCCAGAGTCCGGCTCGAGGGCGCAAGCGCGCAGGCTCTGGCCAGCGATCGGACGCTCGACTACTTTGGTCTCTGTCTCGCCTGCCATCACGCCACCGTCGCGACTTTCGTACCCACAGACGTCGACACGAAGATTCGCGGTTTGCTGTGGCGGCTCGTGAAGGATCCAGCCCAGCTCGATCCCATGGTCGAGCTGACCGAGTCGTTCTGTTCCTGGGATGTTGCCTCGGTCTCGCGACGCACGGTGAGCGTGCCGGGCCTCGGCGTGTTTGCCGGTCACCACGGCGAGCGGCTTTCTGTCCTCGTCGCGGCGCTGGGTCGAGCCATTCACCTCGGCCGCCTGGATCTCGTCCCGCGACTGCGCGACCGCATTGACGCGGAGCTCACCCGCGAGTCGCAGGGCCTGAGGAACCGCCTCTCGGTCCGCGAAGATCTCGATGTCCTGCGGATGGCCGCGGTCATGACCCACAACGCCGGGGATATCGACCAGGCGATTTCGTTCTGGCCCCAGTCCGCCGCCCACACCGAGGCGGCCGCGGACCTAGGGCGGCTGGCCCACGAAAACGTCAGACCGTGGGACGGAAGTTTTGCCCTCGCGGCGCGAATCTACAAGGCGACGCTTGCGCCCGAGGGTCATCGCAACTATCCGCTCCGGCCGATCAGGTCGCTGCGCCAGTCGTTCGACTTCCTGATCGAGACCGCCCCGTTTCTGGATGACTGGGGCGATCGCATGGCGCGCGACCCGCGACTCACTGATTCGGATCGCAGCGAAGTTCTTGAGGCTCTGGTGATCGGCGGCCGGAAGATCGAGGGACAGCGTGGCTATGCGCGGGCCGTGGCCGGCATGATTCAAGGCCTCGGCAGTCGTCTCGATTCCATCGTGGCCGGGATGTCGGCGCGGGCCCGGAGCGAGTTCAAGGCCCCCGATCTGCGCAAGGCGACAGCGGTGACGCGCGTGTCCTTTGAATCGTCGATGAAATCCAAGTTGCGAAGAGCCCTGCAGGAC
>JANLWV010000392.1:0-5318 GCA_031364765.1 Vicinamibacteria bacterium | reverse complement strand
CCGGCACGGTCTCCTCCGTGTAGTCGGTCCCTTTGCAGTGAACGTCGGGTTGGAGGGCAAGGAGGAGGTTCTCGACCGTGTCCTCGCGGAAGATCACGACCCAATCGACGACATGAAGAGCCGCGATCAGCAGGGCGCGGTCCTGCTCGCTTTGGAGCGGCCGGTTTTCTCCCTTGAGCTTGCGCACCGAGGCGTCGGCGTTGATGCCGACGATGAGGATGTCGGCTTCTGCGCGGGCGCCCTGGAGGTAGCGCGTGTGACCGACGTGAAGGAGGTCGAAGCAGCCGTTGGCGAGAGCGATGGTCTTCCTGGCCTGGCGCGCCTCGGCACAGATCTTCTGGAGCGCTTCAACGGTGGTGATCTTCGACCCGGCCCGGCGGAACGAATCGGTCATGAAATTGCCGCCTCACGGATAGCGTGCCGCAGTTCGCGGGCCGAAACGGTCGCGGTGCCCCGCTTCATCACCACCAATCCGCCGGCGAGATTGGCGAGATGGGCGGCCTCGAGCGCAGTGGCGCCCGCGGCCAGAGCGAGCGTGAAGGTGGCGATGACGGTGTCGCCCGCGCCGGTCACGTCGGCCACTTCATCGGCGCCAAACACCGGAATGTGGCGCGGCGGCGCGCCCGCTTCGAAAAGCGACATGCCGTCGCTGCCGCGCGTGACCAGAACCGACGGCGTCTGAAGGCGCGCCTGAAGCGTGCGGCCCGCCTTCTCCAGCTTTTTTTTGTCGTGGCCGATGGTGATGCCGAGCGCCTCCTCGACTTCGGGCTCGTTCGGCGTCACCGCGGTCGCGCCAGAGAGGCCCAGAAGCGCATGGCGCGAATCCGCCGTGAGGGGCGCCCGATGTTTCCTCGCAAACGCGATCGAGAGCTTCAGAACCTCCTGGGTCACGAGCCCCAGGCCGTAGTCGCTCACCAGAACACCCTCGACCGGACCCATCCGCCTCAACACGCGGCGGACGTGGGCTTCGCTACCCTGCTGAGCCGTGTCGGACAAAGGCCGAGTGCGATCCATCCGGACAATCTGCTGGCGGGTGGAGTGAAAACCGCCGCCCAGAATCCGGGTCTTGCGCGGTGTTCCATAGTTCCGGGCACGGCCGACCCCGGTGGTCTTGATCCGTTTCCGCTTGAGCAAAGCCATCAACGACCGCCCGGTGGCATCGTTCCCGACGAAACCCACAGGGAACGGTTCGCCCCCGAGGGTCTTGATGTTGTGGACGGCGTTCGCCCCTCCACCCAGCCGAAGGTCTGAGCCCTCGTATTGAAGAATGAGCACTGGCGCCTCGCGGGAGATGCGCTCGACCCGTCCGTTCAGAAACTCATCCATGACGAGATCCGCGACCACCACGATTCTCAGGCCCTGAAACGCGGACACCACGGCGAGAAGCCGGTCCTTTTTCGGAACGCTCGCGGGCACAGACGCGCGGCGGGGGGTTGGGCTCTTCATCAATGGGACTCAATAATCTGAAGCGCCGCGTCCAGCGCATTCTCCGCAATCAGGTCGGGCTGACGCTTCCAGCCGGACATCCAATATTCGATCTCGCCGGCGCCATACCCGGTCTTGACCAGGCAGGCGCGCGCGCCCGCGTTCCAGGCGAGTTCCAGATCCCCCAGCCGATCTCCGATGACCCACGACTTCGCGAGGTCGATGTCGAGATCCTTGGCCGCGCGATGCAGCATCCCGGGTCGCGGCTTCCGGCAGTCGCAGTCCTGAAGGTACGGAGGCGCTCCCGCCGAGGGGTGATGCGGACAGTAGTAGATGCCGTCGATCCGGACGCCCGAAGACGCAGCACGGCTTTTCAGTAAGGCGTTGACCTCGGCGATCAGCGATTCCGGGAAATACCCGCGCGCCACTCCGGCCTGATTAGTCACGACGACGGCCAGACGGTTCCCCGCGTTCACCGCGCGTATGGCGTCCACGGCAAAAGCGAAGGGCTCGAAACGCGTGATGTGATTGACGTAGCCCACTTCATGAGACAGGGTTCCGTCGCGGTCGAAGAAAACGGCGGGCCGGCTCATGAACGCACCTCGCGTAGCAGGGTCTCGACCACGGTCGTCGGGGCGACCGACGTCATGCACCGGTGATCGATCGGGCAGATCGCGTGCCGGCAGGGCGAGCACTCGGCGATGCCGCGCACGAACGCGGCCCGGCTCCCCACCGGGTGCGTCTCGTCGGGATTCGTAGGGCCAAAGACACCGACGGTGGGAATGCCGAGCGAGGCGCCCACGTGCATGGCCCCTGAATCGTTCGCCACCAGGCCCTCAAGGCACGACACAACGCCGACGAACGCGCGCAGGTCGGTCCGGCCGCAGAGATTTATCGACGGCGTCGTCATGGCCTCAGCGACTGCGGCAACGGCGTCAGAGTCCGCCGCAGAGCCGAGAAGCACTGCCTGGGCCGCCAGTTCTTCGCTCAAACGATCGGCGGTTTTGGCAAATCGTTCTGGAGGCCACTGCTTGGCCGAACCCTTCGCCGCCCCGGGAGCAACCCCGAAAAAGCGGCCCGGACCGATGAGGCCGCGACCCGCATCCCTCCACGCCAAGGGAGCCGTGATGGACGTGTCGAGATCGTCGCTCGTGGGAAGGCCCATGGCGGCAAGCATCGCCCGATAGTAATGCACTTGCGAGCGTCCCCGGACGTTTCGTGGGACCGGCGCGGTGCGGGTCAGAAGCAAGCCACGCCCTTCGGTTGCATAGCCCCAGCGGTCGGGGACTCCCGCGACCGTGGCGAAAAGCGCGGTGCCGATGGAGTTGGTCAGGAGAATCGCCAGATCGAAGCCCCGGCTCAAGACCAGGGTCTCCTGGACCGGGCCCTTCGCTTCAAGGACCGCGTCGATCTCGGGCGCCGCTTCGTAAAAGGAGGCGACGGACGGGCGCGCCACCACGCTGATGCGCGCGTTGGGAAACGCGCGTCGGATGTCGCGGATGGCGGGAAGGGACAGGACCACGTCGCCCAGCCAGTTCGGCCCCCGAACCGCGATTCGAGCGGGAGTCGGCGCAGTCATGCGGCAGGCTCGTCCCTTTGGGGACGCGGATCGGCCAAGGTTTCCTTGGTGTGCCACCTTCGGTGCATCCAAAGCCACTGGTCGGGATTCTCACGAATCCAGGCCTCGGTCGTATCCGTCATGGCCTGGGTGAGTTGGGCCACCGCGGCGGCGCCGGTTCCGAAGCCGCGGGGGTCGATCGGCGCATCGTAGACCACGCGATATCTAAAATCGGGCGTCATCACCGCGCGACACGGCAACACCATGGCGCCGGTCTTGATCGCGAGTTTGGCCGCGAAGGGCGTAGTGCATGCCTTTCGGCCGAAGAAATTGACGAAGATGCCCTCCTTCTCCTGAACATTCTGATCGACTACGAATGCGACGCCCTGTCCGGCCTTCAGGCGGCGCATCGACCGGATCATCGCGTGTTCCTTCCCAATCACCTCGTTGCCGGCGCTCTCGCGCAGCGTCGTCATGGCGCGATCAAGGGTTGGATTGTCGAGGGGACGAGCCACCACACCGATCGAGGCGAAGTGTTTGGCGTGGACGATTCCGTGGGTCTCCCAGTTTCCGAAGTGGCCGGTAATGAGGACGACGCCGTGAGGCGATTGGTGGGCGCGTTCGGCGTGCTCGCGGCCTTCGATGGTCGCTAGCGGGTCAACCGTTTCGGGTCCGCGGGCGAGGATTCGAACCAGGTCGAACATCACACCGCCGAAGTGAATCCACACGCCACGGGCAGTGCGATCGACCCTAGCTTCGTTCCATTCGGGAAAACTCCGAGCGAGATTGTCTTTGGCGATCGCGAGGTGTTTTCGGTCAAGCGCCGCCACGAGCGCACCCGAAGCCTGTCCCATGCGTAGAAAAAGGGACCGCGGAATCGCCAGGGCCAGGACTTTGAAGCTGGCCAGAGCCCAGGCCTCCAAGGCAAACCGGATTCTCCGCGAGATCAAAGCCCCGCCTTCATCTTGGCCACGATCACTCTGTCGATCCGCTTGAGAACCTCGGGGAGTCTCTCGATGTCCAACCGCGCCGACAGAACAAGGAGGGGAAGAGGGCCCGGCCAGGCGTGGATGCGGATGGCGTCTTTGGTGGTCGTGACCAACGCGGCCGCCCCACATTTCTCCGCAGCGGTCCCCACATCGCGAAGGTCCTGCCCGGAGAAGGGATGGTGGTCGCGGAAGAAACGCTGTCCGACCACGGTCACGCCAAGCGCGCCAAGGTCCTTGACCAAGCGTTCCGGCCATCCGATTCCACAAAAGGCAAAGGCCTTCTTCGGAGGCGCCACTTCGACACCCGTGCCTAAAACCGGATAGAAACCGAAGTCCACACGGGCGAGAGAGAAGACGTCTCGCGGCCTGCTTTCGCGCAGCCTCGCAACCGAGGGACCGTCGGTCTCCCGGTCCGTGAACACGAGACCCGCGGACTTGAGAGCCCGGGTCGATTCCCGCAACCGTCCCGAGGGCAGAACCCCATCGCCCAGGTCGCGCTCGCTCACACACACGATGTCGAGGTCCCTGAACAAGCGGAGGTGCTGAAACCCGGAGTCCACCAGGACAATCCGCTTGCCAAATCGCTCCTCGAGGAGGCGGCCCGCCGAGACTTTGTCACGGCCCGCTACGACCGGGCAAGCAGGGAGTTGGTGGGCGAGCAGGAGCGCCTCGTCGCCCACCGTCGCCACGGTTTCGAGCAGCTGTTCCCCATCCGATACGACGCTCGGGCTCGAATCCTCTCCGCGATAGCCGTGGCCCAGAACGCCGACTTTTTGACCGCGCGCCGAAAGGGCGCGAGTGAGTTCAATGACCGTGGGCGTCTTCATCGATCCGCCCATAGCCAGACCGCCGACACTGATCACCGGCGAACGCAGCCGCTGCTGTCTCCAGATCCCGCGCGCGTATATCTCACGACGAAAAGAGGCCCCCAAGCCATACAGCCACCCCAGAGGGGCCAGAATCGAAAGCGCCTCTCGCAATGGGCTTCAATCGATAAGCGCGGACAAGCCGTCGACGGTGCGACCCAGGGCACCTCGATTCGGCTCGATCAAGGCCCGGCCCTTGCCCCCCACCTCGTCACGCCGGGCTTTGTCGGTCACGAAGGACACGATCTCGCGCGCCAGCTCCGCCGCATCCTTCACGAAAACCAGGGCGCCTTCACGGTGGAATTCGTTGGCGATCTCCTGAAAGTTCTGGATATTCGGTCCGGTGATAACCGGCACGCCGGAGGCCGAGACCTCCAGAACATTGTGGCCCCCTTGCGGGACCAGAGAGCCGCCCACAAAACCGACGGTCGCGAGAGAGAACACCGAGGCAAGTTCACCGAGCGTATCGAGAAGCAGGAC
>JANLWV010000478.1:0-1801 GCA_031364765.1 Vicinamibacteria bacterium | reverse complement strand
CAGCCGGAAAACCATACTGCGCAAGGCGTCTTCGAAGTCCCCCTTTCCAACGATCGAGAGTTGCGCCTCGATACCCTCCTGCCTCAGGATCGCGAGCGCTTCCAGCGTGTGCTGGATCCCCTTTCTCTCGACCAGGCGGGCGACAGTCACGAGAGATGGCCCACGAGTAGGGGCGGGCGTGTCCTCCGAGTCTTGCCGACAGAGACGTTCGGTCTCGGTCGCCAGCGAGGGCTGTATGACCAAGAGATCGGAAAGGTGGATCGGCAGTCGACTGAGCATTCCTCGAGTGAACTCGGAGTTGGCCAAAACCCTCTGGGATTTCGCCAGCACGGTGACTCGGAATGGAGACCGCAAGAGCGCAGCCGGTCGGAATTCGGAGCCATGACAAACGGCTGCAGTCGGGGCGCCAACCTGCGCCGCGATGCGGAGCACGCATAGGCTATCTAGGTCGACGAAACCCAACACTATTCGGCCCGGGCGCAACATGTGAATCATCTGGGCGACCCGTCGGCGCGTACCGAAGTGGTGCCTCAGGAGAAAGAGGGCGGTTCGCAGCTTTCGAGCGGCCGGGATGACGTCGGCAGCGCTTCCCCTTCTCTCCGGAGTCGGGATCAACCATTCCCGGTAAGGCCTCTTCGCAGCGGGCTCGGCAGCCGCGGCGGCAGAGGGTAGAAGCGAAAGAATGCCCGCCCGGTAGCCCAGCTCGGACAGTCCGGTGAGCCAGCCGTCGAGACAGCGGGCCACACCGCCGCGGAGTGGACGCGCGTCGCTCGATACGATGAGTACGTCCAGTCCGTGTGTATCTTGCATGGACAGAAGATCTATTGCCCGGGTCTCCGCCCTAACGTTCACGATGTTTGCCGGATCGCTACCTCGGCATCACATTCGTTCGCCGCAGACGGCTCTTCCCCGTCGCCTGGGGCAGAGCGACCCCGATCGCGTCGCCCAGGGTCACCGCGAGGTCGTAAGGAGCCGCGTCGTCCGCGTCATCCGAAGTCGCTTTGAAACCGGCGCCCCAGAAGATCAGTGGAACTCTCGTGTCGTAGTCGTGGATCGAGCCGTGGCCCGAACCGCGGGCCGGGTCCCAATGTTGAAGCACCCGTCTTCGGGCCACGATGAAGGCGTCGCCCGACCGGCCCTCGTAGTAGTCGTTCAGCAGGAAAGGCGTGATGTCGTCTTTGGGCCAGGAGGCCATGCGCGAGTTGAGCCGCACCTCCTGAATCTCTTCCTTGAAGAGCGTCGCCATCACGCGCGGGAGGACCTCATCGATATCGGCCTTGGTGATGGGGCGCGCCGGGCCGCAGCGGCCCTCGACCCGCATCACCCCCGGGGTATAGGTCACGTTCCAGCCGTCGCCCAGTTGAACCGCGGGCGGCGTTGCGGCAAGACACAACTCATCGCTCAGCATGCGATTCGTTTTGTCGGGAAAGTTGTTGAACGTGCGGGGCGACGTGACCAGGCGCCCGCCCGACGACGCGCCGTCCCGAAAGCGAGCGGCTTCGGGGATCACGGAAAAACCATGGTCGGCCGAGAAACCCAGGACGACCTTGCCGGGCAGCAGTCGATCGAACGCGTTCAACAAACGTGCGATCTGGGCGTCGAGGCGCCGCAGCACATCGAGGGTTTCTTTGGACTCCGAACCGTAGTTGTGCGAAACGGGGTCATGAGCCGAGAATGACACCGCGAGCAGGTCGTTCACTCCGCGTCGACCCAGCCGAATCTCGGGAATCTCGATGAAAGTCACCGCCAGGTCCCCCACCAGTTCGTCGACCACCGGGCTTGCGTAGTAGGCCTCCCCCAG
>JANLWV010000364.1:0-9098 GCA_031364765.1 Vicinamibacteria bacterium | reverse complement strand
GTCCGCTCGATGCGCGCGCCCTCGTGTGAAAGATGTTCGTGGATCGATCGCGCCGCGCGTTTCCCGTTCGCCACGGCCTCGATGAGGTTCCGTGGCCCGAACGCCACGTCGCCGCCGGCGAAAACGCCGGGGGCAGTGGTGGCCAGAGTCGTGACGTCGATCTTCACCGAACCATTCCTTAGAACTTCGTTTCCGTCTTCCCGCTTGAGGAAGGAAAGATCGGTCTGCTGGCCGATGGCCAGAATGCACGAATCGGCTTCGATGGTGAGAACGTCGTCGTCGTCATAGACCGGAGCGAAGCGGCCGTGATCGTCAAAGACGGAGCGGACAGCGCGGAGTTCGATCGCCTCTAGCCTGGAAGCGCCAAGAAAGCGCTTGGGCCCGCGCCCGGGCAGGAAGGCGACCCCCTCGTTCTTCGTCTCTTCAAACTCCTCATGACCCTGGGTGGTGCGGAGGACGGGCATCTCCTCGAACCGCTCGAGGGAGACTATGGTCACTTCCGCTGCACCCCCGCGGAGGGCCGCGCGCGCCGAGTCGATCGCTTCCTTCGCACGTGCATCGGACTCGGAGACCAGGGTGTCAAGCTCTTCCTCCGCCGTATCACGACCGAGCCGTAGGGCGGTGCGCGCGGCATCGAAGGCGACGAAGCCGCCGCCGATCACGACCACCTTGCGTCCGAGAGGAAGCCGATATCCGCGATTGATATTGAGGAGGTAGTCCACGGCCTTCACGACACCGTCGAGTTCAACGCCTGGAGCGGAGAGTTCGCGCCCGCGCGACACACCCACCGAGATGAAGAAGGCTTCGAACCCCTGAGCCCGAAGCTCCTTGAGACCATAGGCTGGCGTCAGCGGCTCCCTGGTGCGAAGGGTCACGCCGAGCGAGAGGATTTTGTCAATCTCCTGCCGGATGAGGGTGCGAGGTAACCGGTACTCCGGTATGCCGAAACGCATCATGCCGCCCGGCTCTTCGGAGGCCTCAAGCACGGTCACGTCGTAGCCCAGGAGTGCCAGGTCATGGGCGGCGGCGAGGCCGGCGGGGCCGGCGCCGATCACCGCGACTTTCCGGAGCTTGGCGGCGTCACGTCGCTCGCTCAAGGGTGCGGTGGGCAGGTGTCCCGGGAATCGATTCCCTTCACCGATCAGAGTCAGGCGCAGGAGATCCTGGGTGTCGGGACGCATCGACTCGGCGCCGTAACGCTCGGTGACGTAACGCTTCAACGACCTTATGGCGATCGGCGCATCGATGGCGCCGCGCCGGCACGCGTCCTCGCAGGGAGCGGCGCAGACCCGTCCGCAGACCGACGCGAACGGATTTGGCGCGCGCGCAGTGAGATAGGCCTCCTGATCGCGCCCAAGGGCGATGAGCTGCACGTAGCGACCGGCGTCCGTTCCCACCGGACAGCCGGACTGGCACTTCACCTGGCCCTTCCAGTGTTCGAGATCCGGCAGCCGTACCTTCAGAGTCACCTTCGATCCAACCTCATCGAAACAAGCCTGTCACATTCGTACTCGGGGCGGATGATGCAAATGATCCCCCAGCGTTCGAGATCAGTTGGCCGGAGCGGCAGCGTCATCGTCGATCACTTTCCTGGAAGCGACTCTCGGCTAAGTTCCTGCGCACTCACATGATCCCTGTCATGTGCGCGACGTCCTCGCCTGGCGCCGGGCGACAAATCAAACGAACTATCATCGCGGCACGATGGCGGATATCGAGGGCCTGCTGCGTTCCTGCGCCCTTTTCTCGCGTCTTTCCGCGGAAGATCGGCGCAAGGTCGCCGAGGTCTCGGTCGCCCGCCGCTATGAGAAAGGCGACCGGGTATTTTCCGAAGGAGACCCTTCGGACCTGCTCTTCACCATCACTTCGGGGCGGGTGAAAGTGGTGAAGGCCATTCCCGCGGGAAAGGAACTGATCCTGGAAATCCTCGGCCCCGGCGACCCGTTGGGCGCCATCGCGGCCTATGAGGCCCGGCCTTACCCGGCTTCGGCCATCGCCCTTGAGGAGACAACCTGTCTCGCCGCGAAGCGCGGGCCATTCATGGCCCTGCTCGAAACCTGCCCGTCGCTCGTCCGCGGAATGCTCGGAGGGTTCTCGCTCCGAGTCATCGAACTCACCAAGCGGCTCGGGGAGATCACAGGAAGCCGCGTCGAGGCGCGCTTCGCCCAGATTTTTCTCAAACTCGCGGATCGATTGGGACATCCACAGGGCTCCTCCATCTTCGTTCCTCTGGCGCTCTCCCGTCAGGATCTCGCCGACCTCGCGGGCACGACCATGGAGACGTCCATCCGGATCATGAGTCGCTGGGGCAAGGAGGGCGTGGTCCTCACCGAAACAAACGGCTTCCTGGTTTCGAGCCGCGACGAACTCGAGAGTCTCGCGCGCTGAGGACCGAGCGCCCCTGCTACATCGCCTGAATCCGGGACACCAGGGCGTCGCTCTCGGAAGCGGTGAGCGCGCGATCGGTTCCGGGATAGACGACGTTCTCTTCCTTGAGGTTGTGATCGCCGAGAACAGAATGGAGTCCAAGGCGAAGGGGCTCCACGGGAACGTCGCGGTCGTCGATCGCCTTCTCAATTTTCTCGAGCCACTCGAGAATCTCCCGGTGTTCGGCCCGCATCACCGCGGTCGGACCCATGGTGGATGAGAAACCCGCTTTCGCTTCGAACTCCGGAAAGAGCAACTCCTCTTCGAAACGGATGTGACGCCTCAGTCCAAAGGCGAACCGCGAGAACAGGGAGGCTGTTTGCACGAGATCGCCTTGGTCACGGGCGGCGAAGGCGCGCGCTTCCAGGCCATCGAGACGATCGTGGTCCCATGACAACGCTTCGTTCACTGTACGCAGAACTCCAAGCACCCCTTCCCGCCGCGACACCTCGACCCGCCAGGTCTCGGGCCCTTCCCGCGTGGGCGTCCAATCGAATTGACCCTTTCGCTCCGCTTGAAAACGGGCCAGCAGTCCGGGAGGAGCCCAATCCAGGACCAGGGTGACGTGCTCGCCGGGGCCCAACCCATCGAAGGCCTCGAAGGCCTGCCGTTCAAGGACGTCCGGGGCGAGGCCGGGCCCCAGGGCACCGGGGGCTTGAAGAGTTGTCTGAGTCATGGTTCCTCGTAGCGGTCTGACCGCCCTTTCGAGAGGTGACCTGCCGTCTATTGTCGGACCTCTGCGACTGCGAAGACATGATGGCGGTCATGTCCGAACCAGACCTCGCCGGTCACACTGCCTTGAGCGGATGATGCAAATGGCTCTTACCCCGGCCCCGAATTGCTGGCAAGCTCGTTAAGTCGTCGATTTTCGGCGCCCCGTTCGGAGGCCTCAATGCAAACCGACGTTCGAAAGAACCCAGCGCTTCTCAAGCTGGACCTGTACTGTCGTGGAGTGCGCTTGGACGACTCGTGCCTGGTCGAGGAAGACGGGGGACGCAAGATACTGCGCACGCGCGCCGGCCTCGGCAGCGGAGTTGAGCTGCTCCTTCCCGGCGGGCTTTGGACCAATGTCCCGGTCAGCGAACCCTTCGCGAAGGAATCCCCCTACGTTCTGAAGCGCGGAGGGGGGGCGTACCTCCTCCATCTCGACGACGGGTACGTCTGCGATGTCGATCTGGCGCCCCGGCCCGGCTGGTACGAACGAAACACCACAACCGGCAAGCCCATGACCCGCATCGGGACGCTGCAAGGGACTTTTCTCGGCATCTATCAGGCCAAGGTGTGCGCGTACTGGACCGAGAAGACGAAGGTCAACTGCAAGTTCTGCTCGGTCGGCCTGAACCTCGGCATCGACGACGCCAATGAAAAGTCGCTGGATGAGGTGATGGAGGTCGTCTGGGCGGCGCGACGCGAGTCCGGCATCACATACGTGGACTTCAACACCGGCCACTATGAGGGCGAAACGTATCTCGACATTCTTGAGCCGTTCATCCGGAGGATCAAGAAGGAAGTGGGTCTGCTGGTCGGCATCCAGACCCCGCCCCACCACGATCTCAAGCGGTACGATGCTCTGCGCGAGATGGGCCTGAATCGGGTTTCGTTCTGTTTCGAGATCTTCGACGAAGAGCGGTTCAAGGACACCTGTCCAGGAAAGAACCGTGAATACGGACTCGAGAGATACCTCGAAGCCATCCGGTACTGCGCCACCCTCGGCAAGAAGGGACCGTTCACCGAACCGTGGGTGACGAACGGCGAGATCATCGCCGGCCTCGAACCGCCCGAGTCGTCGATGAGGGCCATCGATTGGATCACATCGGTGGGGGCGATTCCGACGGTGTGCGTCTTCCGTCCTCTCATCGGAACCGACTATGAGGGACTCGCACCTCCAAAGACCGAGGACATGGTTCCGATCTTCCGACACCTCTACGAGCGCTGCATGGAACGGGGCCTGCCCATCGGCGCCGCTCCGGACATTCACGTGAGCCTCGTGATGCTGCCCGAGGAATGCCGGTCGCTGAGCGACAAGCGCTACCCCCTCGGTGAAATGAAGCTCAAGCTTCTGGGCAAGGCGGTTCGCTACGGACTCCAGAAACGTCTTCGCCGCCGCGAGGAACAGTTCGGCCCGGCGCTGAAGCAGATTCCGGCGCTTCGCCTGGCCGATCCGGGCGTATCCGCAAACGCCTGAGCGGCCCGAGCCAAAAAACTTCTACAGGAACATCAGGCCGAGCGCGCAGGGGAGGTAGAGCAGGGAAACCCCGAATAGCGAAGCTGCGGTCTTGCGGTCGCGGTGCAGCGCAAAGCGGGCCGCAAATCCCACGAAGATCAGGGAAAGCCCAATCCCCAGAAGCGGCCCCAGGGCCGACGCGCCCTCGGCCAGAAGGGGAGCGGCGGTGATCGGAACGAGGCAGAGGGCATAGAGAACGGCCTGTCGCCCCACCATGCGGCCCTCCGTGTCTTCCACCGAAAGCATGTGAAGGCCGCCTCGGGCGTAGTCCTCCCGATACATCCAGGCCAAGGCCAGGAAATGTGGGATCTGCCACGCGAACATGAGAAGGAACGGGACGAATGCGGCCATGGACAGGGGCGCTCCCGTCGCCGTCCAGCCGATAAGCGGGGGCAGCGCGCCCGGTATGGCGCCGACGACCGTGTTGAGGGAGGTCTTCGACTTGAGCGGGGTGTAGACGAGGACGTAGAGCACCCAGCTCAATGCGGCGATCCCCGAAGGCCAAAGGCCCAGCCACAACAGTACCAGGAGACCCAGAAGGCTCAGGACCATACCGAGGGCAAGCGCCGAGGATGGAGTCAGCACGTTCAGAGGCAAAGGGCGCAGGCGCGTCCGGTTCATCAGAGCGTCGGTTCGACGCTCCACAAACATGTTGACCGCGGAAGCGCCGGCGGTGATGAAGAAGACACCGATGGCAACGCTGACGAACGGCATGCCCCACTCGGGATTCGGCGCGAGACCGTAGCCGGCCATGGCCGTGAGCGTCACCAGCGAGGTGATGCGGACCTTGATCAGGGTCAGAAAATCTCGGGAGGTCATTTTACTTTCTGATGCTCGCGCGACAACTCAGGCGCGGCGAGTTCGAACTCCTGTTTCAGGGCGAGATAGGCGCCTTCGCAGTCCACCCTGCTCTTCAGCCGGAGAGCACTCTCAAGGGTTCTCGCGGCCCTGGCCACTCCCACCACTCCGAGGTTGCCCGCGGCCGAGACCAGGGAGTGGGTGAAACCATGAGCCTTGAGGTAATCCTGCTCTGAAAGCGCCTTGAAGATCCGGTTCAGTTTGTCTGGAACCTCCCTCAAGAAAGCGTCCATCAACTCCGTCACAAGGTCAGACCCCGAGGCTCCGGTGGGCGTCACGGGCTCGCCCGAAGGCGAGAGCGGCTTCGTCGCATCTCCTTGCCCCCGAACCGCCCCTTTGGCCCGCTCGACCGCGAGGGCCAGAGCCTCGCGCTGGAGCGGCTTCGCCAGATAGTCGTCCATCCCGGCGCTCAGGCATTTCTCACGGTCGCCAGCCATGGCGCTCGCGGTCAAAGCCACGATCCATGGGCGCTGGAATCGAGGCTCCGCCCTAATGGCCCGTGCCGTCTCGAGTCCGTCCATCTCGGGCATGTGTAGATCGAGAAAGACGATGTCGTACTTCGAAACGGCCATCGCCTCCAGGACTTCGCGGCCGTTTGAAACCACGTCCACCTGTGCGAAACCGAGGCTTTGAATGGTCCGTTGGGCAACCTTCTGATTGACGAGATTGTCCTCGGCCACCAGCACGGAGAGAGTGGAACGGACTACGGAATCGGAAGGCGTCCATCTCGACTTGATCGCGGCGCGCCGCTTTCCGCCAAAGACCGCCCTTTCGACGGCCTGGTATAAACCAGCCGCCTTGACCGGGGTCATGGCGGACGCCATCGAAATGCCCTGGGTGGCCACCACGTTCCGGGAGGCGATCGGCCGAAGCGAGATGACCGGGATCCCTTTTTCGATGCACTTTTCCTTGAGCGCTTTGAGAGCATGTTCGGAAACCGCCGCCGCTTTTTCGTCCAGACTCCGGCTGTGATCCATGATGGCGAGATCGAAGGCCTCGCCACGGTTCAGCCGCTCGCCTGCATCGCTGATAGACGCGCGCACACACGATCCGCCCCAGCGCGCAATCAGTCGTGCGATGACATCCTCGGTCATCGACCCGGTGGCGCAGACCAGAACCTGTTTTCCGCTGAGCCACGGGGAAGCGGGGCTGAGATACAGATGGGTCGTCTTTGAAATCACCTCCACGGGAATGATGAGGGTGAACTTCGAACCCTTTCCCGGCGTGCTCTCAACCGCGATGCGACCGCCCATCATCCCGGCCAGCTGGCTCGAAATCGCGAGACCAAGACCGGTGCCGCCATATCGCCTGGTGGTCGATGCGTCAATCTGCGAAAAGGCTTTGAAAAGCCGACCGAGCTTCCCTTCGGGGATGCCAATGCCGGTATCCGTCACATTCACCACTAGGTCGGCCCAGGTGGAGGCTCCTTCGCTCTCACGTTTTTCGTTCTGAAGTCGAGCTTCGACCAGGACGCCCCCAGTCTCCGTGAACTTGACGGCGTTGGCCACCAGATTGACCAGGATCTGGCGGATTCTTGTTCCATCGCCCCAGAATTCAACGGCCGCAGTGGTCTCCACAAAACCGGCGAGGTCAAGACCCTTCTCGGACGCCCGGGCGGCGAGCAGGTCGAGACACTGTTCCACCAAACCCTCGGCCGAACAACCGTGGCGATCGAGTTCGAACTTCCCGGCTTCGATCTTGGAGAAGTCGAGAATGTCGGAAATGAGGGAGATGAGCGCTTCGCCGCTCTGCTGAATGATCTCCGCGTAGTCCCGCTGTTCGGGGGTGAGCTCGGTGTCGAGGAGAAGCGAGGTCAAACCAATGACGGCGTTCATCGGCGTTCGGATCTCGTGGCTCATGTTGGCCAGGAAGTCTGACTTGGCCGCGGTCGCGCTCTCCGCCGATTCCCTGGCCCGGGTGCTCTCGCCCTCTGCGTTCATTCGCGCGGTCACGTCCTGGCCCACGGCAATCAGCGTGCCCCCCGGACCGATGGCGAACTGGAAGGCCAGGATCCGGGGCGATCCGTCTTTGGCGACCAGCTGCGCTTCAAAAGGTGCGAGAGCCGGCTCGTCGTGACGGGTGGCCCGCGTGAACTCCGCCCTCATTCGGTCGGCGTCCTCCGACTTCGACCAGCCGAGGGTCCAGAACCCTTCACCCGTGGCCTCGGCCGCCTCGTAGCCGAGCAACGTCTTGATCCCCGGTCCGGCATAGGCCACGCGGCCTGCGGGGTCCGCAACCAGAACGATGGCCGGGACGCGGTCGAGAATCTCGTTCGAGAGCCGAAGCTGGCTCTCAAGGTTGCGCAACTCGGTGACGTCGCGCAATGAAACCCCCAATGCCTTCTCACCCTCGTAGACCATCGCTTTGGACCGAATAGCGATGTCGAGGGAGCGGCGGCCGGATTTGATCTTCTTCTCAATAACTCGCTCGACATCGAGCGGCTCCTCGAAGCGCGCTCGTTCGAGATCGTCGGGCAGGCTCAGGAGAATGCGCGCTGCGGCGTTTGCGAAGAGCACGCGGCGATCGTCGCCGACGACCAGAAAGGCGCCGGTCCGGTGTTCAGGAGGGACAACCCAGTCGCCGGTCGTGGGGGGCGAGGTGGAAGAATCTGCGGGCAAGGGCGCCGGCGGAGTGGGGGGAGCCGGAAACGGCGTGGCCAGAGTCTCCGTCGCCTGAAGCAGGTAGTCGATGAGAAGTTCCGGTCGCGCCCTCAGCTTGAAAACAGCGGCGCCACGACGAATCCGGAACCCCTGAGCGTCGTCCGAATCGATCAAGTCGGCCGGGTCGGTTTCGACCGCCTTACGGATCCTCCGGGCCAGGTTCTCCGCAGAGAGTGGCTCGAAGGCAATGCCCAGAGCGGACACGTCGATGGCTCGCAGCGCGTCGTCCGCGTTGGGCGCGTCGGCGAGGATGAGAATACGAAGCGGCGCGCCGGACTTCTTTCGCAACGCTCGAACAAAGGCGAAAGCATCGGTGTCTCCCAGCCCGCGACGAAGGAGAAGCACCCACGCGCTCGAGACTCTCAAAACCGCATCCTCGGTCGAATCGGAGACCAGAGCAGAGACCCCGAGAGAAGAAAGCTCCGTCGCGAGGGCGCGGCCTCGAACGCGGTTCGGGTCGACCACGAGCGCGTCGACGGTCATGCGGGATGGGGGTTGGGAAACGCGGCTGGCCATTGCGCTCTAGGTCCGCATGGCGGACGAAACTCGCTGAGGCTCTGGGGTGGATGAAGACATGACGATTTGAGGAGTCGGAGGGCCGAGAGCCCTCCGCTCATGAGGACGGCTGGAAGCCGCGAGGATACGATGTTGCCGCCTTCATTGCCATGCGAGCAGAGTCGCCTTCGTTCGTTTGTCTGGGGGGCTAGGCAGGAGGTCCGCACTGAGTTTGCGGCCTCACCCGAACCAAGCGCAGGCGGGATTTGTGGTCGTGCTCAGCTTCGCTGACCACGCCACCGCAAAGTCGCTGGCGCTCGTTTGCCTGGGGGGCGGGTCCGTGCAACGCCTCCGGCACAAAGCGAAGGCCGGATTTACTCCGGCCGAAGCGACGGGGGTGTGGGGGGCGGGTCCGTGCAGCGCCTCCGCACAAAGCG